>JBKHJR010000049.1:0-22505 GCA_046537975.1 Desulfurivibrionaceae bacterium | reverse complement strand
GGTCTGGTGGGCGGAGCCAGTAAAGGGGAAGGCCTGGGCAACCAGTTTCTGGGTCATATCCGTCAGGTTGATGCTATCGCTCATGTAGTCCGCTGTTTTGAAGATCCCAATATCACACACATTGACGAAAATATCGATCCCCTCCGGGACCGGGAGATAATTAACACTGAATTCCTGCTGGCTGATCTGGAGACTGTGGAAAAAAGGCTGGATAAGACCGGGCGCCAGGCAAAATCCGGAGACAAGGCTGCCCTCCAGGAAGTAGCTCTCCTGGAACAACTTCAGGCTCTGCTCAATGAAGGCAAACCCGCCCGCCTCCTGGATACCGATAAAGAAAACAGAGACCTGCTCAAAGAACTCTGCCTCCTGACCAGTAAACCGGTACTCTACGTTGCCAATGTTAATGAAGAAGATATAATAAAGGGCAACGAATGGGTGGAAGCCCTGCAAGAGGCTGCCTCAAAAGAGGGAGCCCGGGTGGTCATAATTTCCGGAGCCATAGAATCAGAACTGAGCGGTCTTGAACCAGAGGAACAGAAGGAATTTCTGGCTGATCTCGGTATGGAGGAATCCGGTCTCAACCGCTTAATCAGTGCCGGCTACTCTCTGCTGGGCCTGATCAATTTCTTCACTGTGGGAGAAAAGGAAACCAGAGCCTGGACAGTAGCCCAGGGATGTAAAGCACCCCAGGCAGCCGGGACTATTCACAGCGACTTCGAAAGGGGCTTTATCCGGGCCGAGGTCATCAAATATGAAGACTACATCGCCTGCGGCAGTGAAGCCAAGGCCAAAGAAAAAGGCCTTATGCATCTGGAGGGTAAAGACTATATCGTCCAGGATGGCGACTGCATCAATTTCCGTTTTAATGTCTGAGGCCGCCATGGCACCAGGCTGACAACTCTCGATCCCGATTTCGATTACCCCTTGCTGGGTCGAGAACTGATCCCAACCGGGGAATCTTGCCCCCTGACCTCTGATATCTGATTTTCGACCTCTGGCCTCCGGTCTCTGTCCAAAAGTCACTTAGGCCCGGGATCCGTCCCAAACATAAAGTGTCTGGACATATCTATGGAGTATCTTGAAGCCGGGGTGGTCTTACCCACTGCTTCGGCCAGACTCCTGATAAAGGCGGGAGTGGCTCCGCAGCAGAGACCCAGATAATTTATGCCCTTTTCATGGGCGGTTCCGGCCCACTCCGCAATTTCGTAACGATTGCAATACAGAGGGTCCAGGGCCGAGGGGAAGGTGGTGGGATGGGGAAGAACCGCCTTATTGCCGGGATCAGGTAGATTGAAAAAGGTGGGATGGCGACTGGTGGTCCGATATGGTACCGGCAGACCAGCCACCGGTATGGAAACTTTTTCCCGGATTTTCAACAGAGGCTCCATAATGGTATCCGGTCCCCGGAAACAGTTAAGCCCCACCACACTGGCCCCTTCCGCCTCCAGGATCGCACAGGACTCTTCCACCGTGAATCCGTCGCTCAACACCCCTTCCTCCAGAAGACCAAGAGTGACCACTGCCTCAAGACCAGCTTCCCGTATCGCCCGCAGAGCCAGCAAGGCCTCCTCATGGTAGTAGATGGTTTCAGCAATCACGAAATCCACTCCTTCCTCAGCAGCCCAGCCTACCATCTCAGCGAATATTCGACTGACCTTCTCCTTGGAATCGGGATCGTCTGGATCAAAGATATTGGTATTGGAGATATCGCCAGCCACCAAAAGATTAAGTCCTACAAACTCATCCGCCACCTCCCGGGCCAGGCGCAAAGCCTGACGATTTAAAGGCTCCAGTAAATCTTCTTTGCCGATCTGGCGCATCTTTTGGCGATGGCCGTTGTAGGTGAAGGCCACTACCACATCAGAGCCGCAGAAACAGAAATCACGGTGAACCTGCCGGAGAGCCTCCGGATGCTCCAAGGATACTTCCGGAACAAAGGGACCGGCCTGCAGATAGCCCCTCCTCTCCAGTTCAAAAAGATAACCTTCGGCGCAGATCAGGGGAGCTTTTTCAAGCCTGGGAATAAGTAAACTCTGAGTCAATCCGGCCTCCTTTCCCTTTAAGGGCCTTGCCTTTATCCGTTAAACCGGCAATATGATAAGGTGTTATATTTTCCTTTCATTCTAAATAGAATTATGGTCTAAAGACAAGGTAAAAGGCCTATCAGGAATTATTTTCCTTCATGCCACTACGAAAATATACTTGACAATTCAGTAAGTTGTGCTATTTACTTTTGGAAAACATAGCATACTCATCTAATAAGAAAATATCAATTGATAGTATCTCTCAGTAGCACTACCTGTCCTTACAGGGCTAAATCAGTAAACCAAAGCAACAATCCTAACAGACCCGGTTTACCAGGAATCTGCAGTGAAGAAAAACGAGATCAGTTCCACAGAAAAACTCCTCAACCTGATCAAAGGTCAGGGTCAACAGGACTCGGAAACTCCTGCTGACCGGGTCAACCAGCCCAAGAAACAATCCAGCAAGAAAAAACCTTATCTGCACCGAATCTTATCCCCAAAAAAAAATATTACCGTAGGGGTGGATATCCAGCCCGATGAAATCAAGCTGATCAAAATTGTCCGTTACTCGGATGATGATTGGCACCTGCTTGACTTCGATTATGTTCCCCGTAACCCGTATCTTCCCGAAAATAGTCCGGAATTTTCCGAACTGCTGCGAAAAACCCTGAATTTTTTCTGCGGCTCCGCTAAAAACATAAATATCGCGACAACTATTTCCTCTCTCCATGTGGAAGGACGCCTGCTCACTCTGCCGATAGTCCCAAAAGCGATACTGGCCGATTCCGCCAAGTTGACCTTCCGAAAGGAAGTCCCCTTTGATGAAAAGGAAATGATTTTTGATTACGCCTATCAGGGAGAGATTACGGAAGGCGGAATAAAAAAGATGTTGGTTCTGGCTTATATTGCCCCCAGAAGAGAGGTCAATGCCGTTAAAGACCTTTTTGCCAGGAGCGGTTATCCCCCGTCCATAATTACGGAAACCACTTTCTCCCTCCAGGAACTGCATATAGCGGGAAATGTGATTTTCGGGCAGGAACCGGAATGTTATCTCTTTATCGGCAGTAACTGGTCGCGTATAGACATTTATAACCAGGGAGCCCTGGTTTTGGTCCGGAGTGTGAAGACCTGCAAAAACAGTATGGTCAAAGAACTCATGGAAGGAATCAACCGGGAGCGAGGATCAGCCTCTCCCCCTACCGATGATCTTCAGAGCAGGGAAGACAACCATTCTCGGGACACTATTTCAGAGAGCAAACCCGAGGGACAGGAAGATATTTCCTTTCAGAGAGATCCGGACACCCTATTTGCCCCTGAGCCGGAAGAGCTGGAAGACCAAACGGAACAGGGCCAGGCGGAAAAAGGTAAACCAGAAGGCAATGAGATCAACCTTGATGAAGCGGAAAGGCTTCTGGAAAGCCAGTTTGAAGGCACCCCTCCTCTGGGCGAGAATGAGGCGGGCTCCGAGTTTTCCGGCGAGAAGATATTTGATTTCCTCAAACCTTCAGTTGACAGACTGATCCGTCAGATCGACAGAACTTTCAATTATTATAGCTCTACCTCCCAGGGCAGGAGCCCGGCACGAATCTTCTTAACCGGTACCATGACCTGCTATGCCAGGCTGGTAGACTATACTCAAGAGCAGCTGGGTACTTCCGTTTCTTGCCTTGACCCTTTTGCCTATATCACCAAAAGCCAGGTGGAAATCCCTTTTACCCGCTCTGTTGAGCGGCTGGCCTATGCTCCGGCTGTGGGCCTGGGTCTTGCCCGCTACGGAAAGACTCCCAATTTCCTTTTCACTCAGGTGCAGAAAGATGAACAGGACCGTATAGCCAGAAAAGACCGAATCATCTTTGCCGTTTTTCTGGCCGTGATAGTTGCCTGCCTCGGTACTTATATCTGGCAGGACCGGGTCCTGAGCCGGGAAAGGCAGGTGCTGGCCTCGCTCAAAGCGGAACTGACCCGTTATCAACCGGAGGTGGACAGACCGTTTCTAAGAAAGATGGCCGCCAGTATCAACCGGAAAGAGAAGAGCTGGCAACTGTACCAGAAAAGATATCAGGGCCTGGCTGTGATCAGTGAACTGACCGCCCTGACCCCAGCCAACATCACCTATCAGAACTGTAATATTTCCCTGGCTCCACCGGCAAAGCAGAAAGGGGCCAGCGGGAAACTGACGCTGGACGGCCGATTAAAGGGCGAAATACAACAGCTGGAACCTGTTTTGGTTAGTTTTGTGGCCAAACTGTCCAAGTCCCCCCTCCTTGATCAGGCCAGAATTGACCAGAGCACAATCAAGGCGGATAAAGATCAGGGAAAGGAAGACAACGATCAACATGGGACCCTGGATTTCTTGATCCGGGCGAAAATATTACAGGAAAATTAAATGCTTAGAGAATTATTCAACAGGCCCAAGTCCAGGAGCCTGATCTATATAATAATATGTACTATCGGGGGGCTGGGTTTCCTGGCGATCACCGTTATCCCCACCCAGTTGGCTCTTAAGGATGTACACCGGGATATCAGATCCACCGAGGCCAGAATTGCCAAGCAGGAAATCCTTTATCCCTTTTATCAGCAGATGCTGGCCAAGATAGAAAGGCTGGAAAACAACACTTGGACCCTGCCCTATCCGGAAACTCAAGGCCTTGCCCGCAGCGAAATTGACCGGATCAATACCGATTTCAATCAGGCGGCCCGTCAATCCGGAATCAGACTGGAAACAGTATCAGACCTGGGTTCCCTGACCCGGGACTCCCGAATCTTGGAGGTTAATACCAGCGCCCGGGGAGATTTCTTCTCTTTTCGGGAATTTTTGGTAAAACTGGGCGCTATCCCCTATCTCAAGAGCATAGGAAGGATAGAAATCCGGGCCCTGCCGGGGGAAATCAGCTATAGGGTCAAGTGCCGGATCGCCCTGCAGGAAGGATAGAACAGAGGTCAGAGATCAGAGATCAAGGTTCAAGGGGATTTAACTTTTTTTTGCGTAAGCCAAAAATAATTCTGTCCCCGCAAGACAAGCCTAAAATAAAAAAAGACTAAACAAAACAGCACAAAGACTATTGCATAAACGGCAGATTATCATACTGGGCCTTATGGCAGCACTGGTCCTCTATACCGGCTATACCTATCTCTTCCAGCCTTCTTCCGGGGACAACGGCGATCAGAGACCTCAGATCCAGGAGTTAAAGGACTTCGTCCGGGAAACCAACCGGCTGATCAAGGAAAACGAACTCGGTAAACGCCGGTCTTACTCCCTCAATCGGGCCAAAGAAGATTGGCAGCGCAATCCCTTTTACCATCCCCCCTTGGAAGAAGGGGAAGGAAAAGAGGATGTCGAGGTGGAGGGAAAATTCGTCTACAGCGGTTACCTGGAAAGCGGGGAGACCAGAATGGCAATTATCAATGGCCTGGAGTATGAATCCGGGGAAAGCCTCAAAGGAGGCGGATTTGTTCTCCAGAGCATCTCACCTGATCGGGTGATTATTAGTGTTACCGGGAAAGAACAGACAATCACAGTACCTATCAGGGAATAAACCGGAGATCTGCCGGATAAACCGTTAAGCTTTTATTTTTAGCCTTATTTCCGATCTTTTAATTTTTACCTAAGGGTTCATCATGACTCACCAGAGGTCAAATTCTTATAAAATACCGGGTCTGACCGGGTTAGTCGCCATTCTGGCGGCTCTAATACTTTCAGCCTGTGCCGATAAAGGGGAAGTTCAGGAGGAAGGTTTTTTTGATAAGTGGAAGGCCAAAGTTGAAGAGTCCAGACCCAAAGCCCCTCGGGCTCAAGAGCGGGAAGTGGATCTGCCCGAACGGCAGGCTGAACCGGAGCCCGACTCCGCAGCCCAAAAAGAAGCCCGGATAAAACGAGATAAAAAACTTCCCAGCCACCGGGTAACCCTGCAAATGCGGGAGGTCCCGATCGATTCCGTTATCAGGGCACTGTCACGGAGCGCCGAAATCAATGTCATGCTGACCTCCAAGCTCCAGGGTAAGATAAATATCAGTGTAACTGATACCCCCTGGGACCAAGTTTTCCAAAGCCTGCTGGCAACCAGAAATTTAGACTATGAATGGCAGGGGGATATAATCCGGGTTATAGGTCTGGCAGACATGAAGCATGAACAGCAGGTGGAAGCCACCAAGCGGGCCAAAATCGAGGCCAGCCGGAAAAGAAAGGAAGTGGAGCCCCTCTTGATGCGGATCATAAGACTGGACTATGCCGACGCTGAAAGCCTGCAGGCCCCCCTCAAGGGATTGCTGACCAGCAATCAGGGAGAGGACCGGGAGCAAAGGGCCAACCGGGGTTCAGTGTTCGTGGATAAGGAAAACAATGCCCTGATAATCCATGCCTTGGCCGGCGACATTACCAAAATGAACTCCATGGTGGAAAAACTGGACCGGCCCACCAGGCAAGTGCTGATCGAGGCCAATATTGTGGAAACCACCAGGGATGTGGCCCGGGAACTGGGGGTCCAGTGGGGAGGCCTGTACCGGAATACGGTCAACAACAACGATTACTGGCTCACCCCCGGGCTCAACTCCGGTGATGTCCTGGGCGACACCCTGGACAGCTCCATCGACCCCGAATCCGGCATGGCCGCTAACTTTCCGGCGGATATGGGGGAGGGGGGCACCGGCATGTCCCTGGGCCTTGTGACCGGGAGCCTGGATGAGTATATCCTCAACGTTCAGCTTTCCGCCCTCGAGGATGACCAAAAGCTTAATATCCTCTCCAGTCCCTCCATTACCACCATGGACAATCAGAAGGCCATAATCGAGTCCGGGGCCAGGATCCCCTTCCAGACCGTTGACGAAGAGGGCAATATCAATACGGAATTCGAAGATGCCGCCCTTAAACTGGAGGTAGTCCCCCACATCATCGATAACCGGGTAGTTAAACTCAACATCCGGACCAACAAAGATGAAGTGGACTTTTCCAGAACCACCCAGGGCAACCCCACTATTATCACGAAAAGGGCGGGAACCAATCTCCTCCTGCACGACGGCCAGACCACGGTTATCGGCGGCCTGTCCAAACAGACCAGCACCGACTCCGAAAGCGGCATGCCCTGGTTAAAGAATATTCCCGGACTGGGATACCTCTTTAAATCAAGCCTGAACAGCAATCAGATGGAGGACGTGCTGATCTTCATCACCCCGCACATTATTAAGGAGAAAGCCCCTAAAAGCGATAAGCAAAACTAAACGGAGAATTTGTAATAGTTCACCAAACCGGAATCATTGACCATGAACTACTTCGATATCCTGAATTTTAACAGAGAACCCTTTTCCAACTCCCCCGACCCGGAGCTCTTCTTCCAATCCACTCAGCATGTGGGTTGCCTCCATAACCTGGAGCTGGCCATCCGCATGAAGAGGGGGCTGAACACGGTTATCGGGGAAGTGGGCACCGGCAAGACCACTCTCTGCCGCCAGCTGATCAGGCGCTTTCAGGAAGACGACGATACCCTGGCCTACCTTATCCTGGATCCCTACTTCAGTACTGAGGAAGAGTTTCTCAGATACGTGGCCGCCCTCTTCCAGATCGACATCGGCGAGGACCAGGTCAGTGAGTGGCAGCTCAAGGAATGGCTCAAACAGTACCTCTTCCGGAAAGGGGTGGATGAAGGCAAGACCTTAGTTCTGATCATTGATGAAGGGCAGAAGATCTCCCCCTCCTGCCTGGAGATCCTCCGGGAATTCCTCAACTATGAGACCAACAGCACCAAACTCCTCCAGATCGTGATTTTTGCCCAGAAAGAGTTTGAGCAGGTTCTGGACCAGCACCCCAACCTGGCAGACCGGATCAACATCAACTACTACCTGAAACCCCTGAACTTCCAGGACACTAAGGCAATGATCCGCTATCGTCTGGACCGGGCCAGTGCAGACGGCCGGGGCCCCGGTCTTTTCAGCCGTCTGGCCCTTTGGGCAGTCTACCGGAAAAGCAGGGGCTACCCCCGCAGGATTATAACCATCTGCCACAAGATCATCCTGTCCATGATTATCCAGAACCGGAAAAAGGCCGGTCTTGCCCTGGCCCTCTCCGCTGCCGGCCGTTTCCTGCCCAGGCAGCCCGGAAGGAGCCGCTCCCTTTTCCTTATCCCGGCCGCAGGCCTGATGATTGGGGGAGCCCTGCTGATTTTCCGGCCCGGCCTCCCTTATCTCTCCGGCACCGAGGTCCCCACCGGCACCCCTTCCTCCCCTGCCGACGGCAAAAATTCACCGGCGCCGGTAAAAGAACCTGCTGATAAGGCTGCCTCCGCCGCCGACCGGAATAGTCCCGGAGTTTCCTCTCCGGCCAAAACCCCAGCCCAAGAAGGGGATAAAGTCAGCCCGGAAATACTGGGTTCCATCCGGGTGGGAAGGCAGGATACCCTGGGGAAAATGATCAAAAAGGTCTACGGTCCCCAAGGGTTCAACCGGGAAAATCTGGAGAAGGTGCTGGCGGTTAACCCCGGGATAGAGAATCCGGACCTGATCTCGGTGGGCCAGGTGATTTCTTTTCCTGATCTGGGCCTGCCCTCCAGACCGGAAGGGAAGTGGTGGCTGAGAGTCCAGGACTGCGACAGTTTGCAGGAGGCCTACAAGGAGTATAACCGGCTGGCAGGCGATCTCCCTGATCTCCTCTTGATCCCGCGTTCGACGGAGGGGGGCTGGGAATTTACTATTATGCTGGCAAAATCGTTTTCCCGGAAAAGACAGGCGGCGGAATTCCTGGCAAAGCTGCCGGCCCAAGTGCAAAGCACTGCCTCTCCGGCCAGGAGACCTTAAAGCAGACAAGACCTATGGGGATGAGACCATGAGACAGAAGAAAAGACTCGGAGAAATACTGGTGGACGCCGGCCTCCTGAGTGAAGACCAGCTCAAAAAGGCCCTGGCAGAACACAAGAAGGTAAACCTCAAGCTCGGCCAATACCTGGTTCGCCACTCCCTGTTAAGCGAACACCAGATTATGGATCAGGTCTCCCGGCAACTTGATATCGATAAGTACGATCCCCGCAAGTATCCGCTCGATCTCACTGTTGCCTCCCTGATTCCTGCGGATATGGCCAAACAGAATCAGGTCGCCCCCCTGAAAAAGAGGGGAGATCTATTGACCATTGCCATGATTGATCCCCTGGATATCAATGCCTTGGACAGCGTGGAAGCTCATGCCAACTGCGAAGTGGCTCCGGTTATCTGCACTGAAAAGGAGCTGAATCAGTTAATCGACAACCTCTACGGCAGTTATACCGACCTGGGCGAGACCATGGAGGATATCGGCAGCCTGGAAATTTACCGGCAGGAAGAGGAGACCGGAGCCGGCCAGGCCGAAGACCTGGCAGTCAGTTCCCTGCAGGGGGAAGCGGAAAAGGCCCCGGTAATCCGGCTGGTCAACTCCATTCTTTCCCAGGCAATCCGGGACGGAGCCAGTGATATTCATATCACTCCGGAAAAAAACTATATCTTTCTCCAGTTCCGTGTGGACGGCAAACTACGCGACGTTCCGGCTCCGCCCAAATCCATGTTTCTGGCCATTGCCTCCCGCTTAAAGATCATGGCCAACCTGGATATTGCCACTTCCCGGGTACCCCAGGACGGCCGCTTCACCGTAAAGATGGAGCACCGGGAGATCAATATCCGGGTATCAACCATGCCCACCGTACAAGGGGAAAATATTGTCCTTCGCCTTCTGGATATGAGCGTCGGCATCTATTCCCTGGAAAAACTGGGCATGGCGGAAGCGGATGTGGAAAGGATCAGGGCTCAGATCGGCAAGCCCTACGGCCTGATCCTGTCAACCGGCCCCACCGGCAGCGGTAAAAGCACCAGCCTTTACTCCATTCTCAAGGAAATCCAATCTCCCGAGATTAACGTTATTACCCTGGAAGATCCGGTGGAGTACCGGATTGCCAAGATCAGGCAGACCCAGTTGAACCGTAAGGCAGGAATGACCTTTGCCAGCGGCCTGCGCTCCATTCTCCGCCAGGACCCTGATGTGGTCATGGTGGGGGAGATCCGGGACGCCGAAACGACCTCCATTGCCATCCAGGCAGCCATGACCGGCCATCTGGTCCTGAGCACGGTCCATACCAATGATGCCTCCGGAGTGATAACCCGCTTTCTCAACATGGGTATCGAGCCCTTCCTGATCTCCTCCGTCCTGCTGACCTCCTTTGCCCAACGACTGGTCCGCACCATCTGCCCCAACTGCCGGGAGGAGTACCGGCCCTCGGAACAGGTCCTCAAGGTCTGGGGCATGGAAAATGTTCAGGACGCCCAATTCTCTCGGGGCAAAGGCTGTTTCACTTGCAACAACACGGGCTACAAGGGACGTACCGGGGTTTTTGAGATCCTGGTCAATGATGAATCCATCCAGGAACTTATCCTGGAGCAGAAATCAGCCCGGGAAATCACCAGAGCCGTCCACCAAGCCGGCAATTTCCGCTCCATGAAGGAAGACGCCGCTGACAAAATCCGCCGGGGAATCACCACCTTTGAAGAAGCGGCTTTTGCTGTAATGACATGAAAGATAAGAGATTCAAAATCAAAGATCAAAGATATGGGACAACAGTCAGGAAGGAACATTAAAAAAGATGAATTTAGAAATCGAGCTTACAACTTTTCCCTGGAAATTATCAAATTCATTGATACCTTACCGAAAGAAAAATCATGTGATATCATTGGGAAACAACTCCTCAGAAGTGCCACCAGTATAGGTGCTAATGTGACTGAAGCAAAGGCGGCCAGTTCCAAAAAAAAATTACATCAACTTTTTCCACTATGCCTTAAAATCAGCCAATGAAAGTCAATACTGGCTCGGACTGTTGAGAGACTCGAATAAGACTAATAAAGACCGGGCAAATAGCCTCTTGAGAGAGACAGTTGAATTGCCAACATTCTGGGTTCCGGCATAATCACTTTAAAGGGCAAAGAATAGAACTTAAAAGAATAGAACTTATTTTTCTAAAAAATCTATTTAATTTTCAGTGCGTTATTTTTTATTTTTGATCTTTATTTTTTTATCTTTCAATCATGACAACATTCAGCTATAAGGCCATTGACGAAACCGGCACCAGAGTTACCGGCACCATGGAGGCCAAATCCTGGGAGGAGGTCAGCGACAGACTGGTGGGACAGGGCTACATTCCTTTCAAGGTCAAGGTAAAAAAGGCTGCCCTTCCCTTCTCCTGGGAAGAATTGAGCCTTAAATTCACCCGGATCAAAACCAGGGAGCTGATCCTCTTTACCAAGCAACTGCAGACCATGATGCGGGCCGGCATCCCCATTGTACAAATCTTTCAGACCATGGAGGTCCAGACGGAAAACCCCCTGCTGAAAAAGACCATCGCCCGGATCAGGGAAGACATCGTTAACGGCGAATCCCTCTACAACTCCTTCCGCAAATATCCCCGGATCTTTTCCGAGCTCTACTGCAGCATGATCCGTTCCGGGGAAACCGCGGGATCCCTACCCGAGGTCCTGGAGCGCCTTTCCTATATTCTTGAACATGAAGACAAGGTCAGATCCGAAGTTAAAGGCGCCATGTTCTATCCGGTGATCGTGATACTCTTTCTGGCCCTGGCCTTTTTCATCCTCCTGACCTTTGTTATTCCCAAATTTGCCACACTATTTCAGAGTGCCGGAGTAACCCTTCCCCTGCCCACCCGTATTGCCATAGCCCTACAGGAATTTATCTGGGGCTACTGGTTTTTCCTGGCCAGCGGCCTGATTATGGGCCTGATTCTATTGGTGCGCTTTTTCAAGACCGACCGGGGGAAACTGCTAAGGGACACCTACCTGCTCAAGGCCCCGATCATCGGCGGACTCCTGCAAAAAACGGCCATGTCACGTTTTTCCAGTATCTTTGCCATCCTGCAGACCAGCGGGGTTTCCATTCTGGAGTCTTTTCAGATTTTGACCAATACCATCGGCAACACCGCCATTGCCAAAGAGTTTGCCGAGCTCAGGGACAAACTGGAAGAAGGCCAGGGAATCTCCGGCCCCCTCCAGGCGACCCATTACTTTCCGCCTATGGTGATCAATATGGTGGCCATCGGCGAGGAATCCGGAAATTTGGACGAGATGCTCCAGGAGATCTCCTCCCATTACGACTACGAAGTAGAATACGCCACCCAGAGGCTCTCCGAGGCTATCGGCCCCATCCTGACCATAGGCTTGGCCGCAATCATCGGCTTCTTCGCCTTTTCCATCTTCCTGCCCATGTGGAACATGATCCAGACTATCTAACCGGAACCATATTTTCTTGATCTTATAGTTAGTTATGGTTATTCTATTGAACAAAAAATTTAAGGGTCCTACAATATCTTCCCTTATCCAGGGGGGCTTCACTCCTTAATTCCTGGAGTGATCTTTCTAGTAACCCCATAACCTCATAAAATCAACCACTTAACAGGGAGCAAAAGAGACATGCTAAAGAAAAACCATACCCCAAAGGCAGGTCACCTGGGCAACCAGCAGGGCTTCACCCTGATCGAAATTATAGCTGTTCTCATCATCCTGGGGCTTTTGGCGGCAGTCGCTGTGCCCAAGTACGGCGACCTGATCAACGAGTCCAAGAAAAAATCCCTGGAGGGGGCCTTTGCCGCGGGCCAGTCCAA
The DNA here is from genome assembly GCA_046537975.1 of Desulfurivibrionaceae bacterium. Classification (GTDB taxonomy): domain Bacteria; phylum Desulfobacterota; class Desulfobulbia; order Desulfobulbales; family SURF-16; genus JAWLDV01. The sequence goes on along the minus strand of JBKHJR010000049.1, from coordinate 9,868 downwards.
CGTCAATATGGCCTATTCTGAATTCTTATTAAAAAGCGGCGGTGATACGAATGCCACTATCGATGATAATAATACAATAACTGGCGAAGAAGAATCAGTAGATATTCCAACTGATTTGGGGGATTTTGATGCCTCATATAGTGATGATGGTGATAGCGATGAATATACCATAACCCTTACAGAGAATGATAATACTCCGGCCTGGTTTGATGACGTTGATGATAAAGAAAAAACTTATCGTGCTCCCTGGGCGCAATAAGAATCAGTTGTTCTGCTTTAGTGCACACCTTTTCCCGCCCAGGCCGCGGGAACAGGTGTGACCATGTTCCGGGGTAACCGGAGATACCGGTTTCATACCCTAAGTGTATCAAAAACAGAGATCTTCTTGCACCTTGAAAACTAACCAAGGCTTTACCCTGCTGGAGGTAATCGCCGTCCTCATCATCATCGCTCTGCTGGCGGTGGTGGCGGTGGGCCGGCTCTCCGGGGACCACGGCAGGCTGGATAAGGTAAGTGACAGCCTCAAGTCCCACCTCCGCTTTGCCCAGAAGATGGCCCTGAACTTGGAGCGGCCCTGGGGAATCGAGGCCACCGGCAGCAGCTACTGGCTCTTTTCCGGAAACAGCACTACCCATAAGGAAAGGCTGCCGGGGGAGGATGAGGAGACAGTAGGGCTGCCTGAGCCGGTCAGGACAGACTCTTTCACCATCTGCTTCGACCCTGACTGGGGCGCCCCCCATGACGGTACCCCGCCGGACAAGGACAACAAGCTGGAGGCGGACAAGACCATTGAAGTCAGGGCCGATTCCCAGACCAGGGTAATCACCGTCACCCCAAACACCGGCTTTATACCTTAGCGCTTCCGGGGACAAACCTTGAGCCTTGAGCCTTACAACTTGAACCATACACCTTGCACCTTGAAAACTAACCAAGGCTTCACCCTTATAGAGGTTATCACCACCATAGTGGTGGTCACCCTGGCCTCCCTGACGGTGGTTATCTTCTTAAACGGGATGGTGACCCGGAGCGGAAAGGCGGTTTCCCTGGTCCGGGACCTGGCCCTGGCCCGGGAACCCCTGGAGGAGATGACCGAAGAGTACGGGGATTATGCCAACACCAAGGGCGCCGGCAGCAACGCCACCTGGCGCGAGTTTAAGGAGGATCTCCAGGATATAGAGGATAAATATGAAGACCAGGGGCTTGAGGTGAATAGTACCAACAGCACTCTGGACCCCTCTCCCGACTTTGAAGTTATAGAGGTTACCGCCGCCAAGGGTGAACATACGGTGGCCGCCCTGTTCAGCAAGTAAAGAGTATGGACCCTGTGGGAACAAATACCGGTAAAGAGGGGGGCTTCACCTTAATCGAGATTATCGCCTCCCTGATACTGATCGGGGTTCTGGCTGTCATGGCCGGAAGCGCCCTGGTATCGACGGTCCAGGCCTATCTCCTGGCCCGGGAGAGTACCGCCCTGTCCCAGAAAGCCCAGCTGGCTTTGACCCGGGTGAACAAGGAGTTAATTCTGTGCTATGACTGTGGCAGCGAACTCGACCTCAACGATCCTCCCTATAGCTTCACCAACCCCCTGGGCGACAGGGAGATTACCCTTGAGGACGGGGAACTCAAGTTGAATGATGATACCCTGGTGGATCAGGTCAGCACTTTTGAGCTCAGCAGGCCAGACCCGGACCGCCGGACCATAGAGGTTACCCTGGAACTCAACCACCGGCAGGCGAAGACTAATCTGACCTTCCAGACCCGTGTCTTTCCCAGGAATATCTATTATGACTGATTTCCAGGTGCAAGGTTCAAGGAGCAAGGGGCAAGATTCGGGGACCGGCAACTCTCAGGTTGGTACCTTTAACCCCCAGAGGGCCCTCAGGAAAGTATTACTCCCGTTTCCGGACTGCCTTTCTTCCTCGGAATACAACAGGGGGGGAGCATTGATCGGGGCCATTATCGCCCTCCTGGTGGTCGGGATCCTGGGAGCGGGGGTAGCTTCCCTGATCAGCACCTCCTCCTATCACGAAGTCCGGGCCAATCACGGCGAAAGGGCCTACTACCTGGCTGAATCCGGTTACCGTTACGCCCTTTCCGTGTACCGGCATGCGGATTCAGACAATAAGCAGGCCCTCATGAAGTTAAAGGGAGAGCCCCATTATCCTGACAGCGGCGGCAAATTCACCCTGAAAGATATCCGGATTCAGGGTGAAAATAATTCCCTTATCTTCACGGTAGACGGCAATCAAACCGTTGACAGGGGTGACAATGAACTGGCCATCGATCCAGATCCATACAGCCAACCGGAACAATACAACTATGCCTTTGAGATCAACGGTAAACAGTACCGGTATCTGGAGTACGATGAAGAAAGAGAAACTTTGAAAAATATACGCCCCCTATCTCCGGACGTCTCTCTGCCGGTCAACTTTAGCGATGGTGACAACGCGACCGCCATAACCAGTGTAAGGCTGATTTCCAGGGGAGAATTCCCCGGTTCCGGCTTTTTCAATGCGGTTAGGGAAGTAACTTATTGGCAGCCCCTCCACCCCGGGGGAGGTGGTGGCGGCGGACCTTCCTTTGAAGGTGAATCCACCTTTACCAATGACGGGACATCCATGGATGACTGGGCCGAAGGACCTGGGGAGCCAGGAGAAGGTAATCCTCTTGGGGACTATGAGTCAGAGGAGATTGACGGCAATGATGCGTTGCAGCTGGAGGATATGAATCCGGGACACGGACAGGGACAGGGCGGTGGCGCGCAACCTTATACCTCTCTGATGTATCAGCCGGAAGACAGTAGCCGGATTGAGGCCGCTGATTACGAGGTACAGGTAAAGATTAAACTGGGCGAGGAGGAGGAAGAGGAACGCCCTGATCATTACATGGCTGGCATAACCTTCCGCAAACAGACGGATCAGCATAATCCCGGCCAACTGGGCGGTTACGGAGTCTCCTTTATCCGGGGAGACCAGGGAGAGAACCTGATCCCGGATGCACTCCTGCCCAAGGAGAACACCCCCCTGGTGGCCTTCTGGCGCATGGACGGCAACCCCAACAACGATGATCCCGTAACCCGGCTGGCCTGGACCTCACTTGCAGATTCCAATATCGTCGATAGTGACGGAATACTCAAAGACTGGTCCAGCCTCCTGGTCCGGGTGGAGGAAAAAGGGGAACCCGGCTCCAGATACAACCGGATAACCTTGATGTACGGCGATCATGCCCGGGATTCCGAAAGCGGGGACAGCAACCCCATGAACGAAGTCTGGCGGCTCAGCTCCCTGCGAAAGCCGGACAGCGAGGTCTATGGTGTCCCCTGGCCCCCGGATAACTTCAATAACTGGTTCCCTGAAAGGGACTACTTCACCCTGGTGGAGTGGAACGAAGACACCGGGGGTGGGGCAAACAGGACCGAAACCGTGATCAACGACGAGGGAAGAGGAATCAGGATCCATACCGCCCCGGGGGAAAATCTCTTCAGCGAAGGCGACCTGGAGATGGGTCTCCATACCTGGGGGAGCAATCTGGAGGGAAAGGTCTGGTTCGATGACTTCGCCGTCCGGGAGGCTGCCACCGAAGATGGAGGCAGTTTCCCTTTTGTCCCCCCTATCCAGCAATAACCGCCGACACCTCCATTCCCTCTTTCCTGCAAACCTGCAGACCAGACTATGGGGAACACGACTTATACCCGGCCGGAAAAATCTGTTTAATTTAAACGGCTAATATGATATTTTTAACTGGTTATTGTTCCGCTTTATACGTGGGAAAGAAATACATAGTGTCCGTCCCGAAATCATAATAGTTTTCTCAAACTGGAAATTTTAGTTAAAATTTTATCCGAACACACTTATGCTGAAAACCAACCGTAACCAGCTGATCTGCCAGTCGATAATCGGCGAGATCACTTCCCCTCTGGGAGGAGTCAATCCCTACCGGATAAATCCGGAAGGCCACTCCGACGTCTACCCCGGGGTCGGCGGTATTACCTACAACCTCAGAATCGGCGACCGGGCCTGCGGACTTTTCGCCGACCATGTGGAGCCGGGGGTCAGCATTTCCAACTTCAACCAGTTCCAGAATCAGCCCGGCCCCAACCGGGCCCTGAATCTCTTCTCCTGTGTGGGTAACCGGGCCAAAGTAGTTTCAGGCGAAGCCCAGGGTAAAGAAGGACGGGTAACCGGGAAACACGGCGGTATAGATCATGTCCTGATTGACTTTGAACCGGATATTCTGGAAGATCTGGTTATCGGGGACAAAATCCAGATCAAGGGATTCGGTTGCGGCTTAAAGCTCCCGGATTTTCCAGGCATAAAGACCATGAGCCTCGATCCTGATCTGCTGGAGGTCATGGACTGCCGGATAAACGATCAAAATCGGCTGGAAATCGGGGTTACCCATCTGGTACCTGCCCGGATAATGGGCTCCGGCATCGGCCATTCTCACAGCTATTCCGGAGACTATGACATTCAGCTCTTCGACAGCCCCACAGTCGAAGAGTACGGCCTGGCTGATCTCCGGATAGGGGACATAGTGGCCATTACTGATGCGGATGCTACCTATGGCCGGATTTACCGGACAGGAGGGGTGGTAATTGCCGTAATTGTCCATTCCGACTGTGTTCTGGCAGGTCACGGCCCGGGTGCCATGGTGATTATGGCCTCCCCGCAAGGAGAGATAACACCCAGAATAAATCAGGAGGCCAATCTCAAGAACTATTTGTTTAAGATGAAAAATCAAAAATAAAAAATCAAAATGCGGTTGGGACCATTGTAGAGAGATGAAAAATAATATGGACAAACTCAAGCGACTCAAAGAAATAATCCTGGAAAAATCCTACCACCAGGGGACTTTTACCCTGACTTCCGGAAGAAAATCCGACTTCTATATTGACGGCAAGCAGACCACCCTTTCCGCGGAAGGTGCCTGGCTCTGCGGCAGTCTTATTTTTGAACGGATCAGAAAGCATGAGGCAAACATAGGTGCGGTTGGCGGCATGACCCTGGGCGCAGACCCCCTGGTTACCGCCACTTCCATTGCCAGTTTTCTGGAAGGCGCACCCATCCCAGCTTTTATTGTCAGGAAAAAAACCAAGGCTCACGGAACTTCGGCCGTCCTGGAAGGCCAAGATAACCTGGCTCCGGGATGCAGGGTTACCTTGCTGGAAGATGTGGTGACCACCGGCGGTACTCTGCTGGATGTAATAGATCAGGTCGAGGCCCAGGGTTTTAGACCGGCTCAGATTATCACGGTAGTGGACCGTCAGGAAGGTGGCGCCGAGACCTTGGCTAAAAGAGGATTTACTCTGGAAGCCCTTTTCACCAGAGAGGAGTTATTAAGTTGATGGAATGTCGGAAGTGCAAAGGAGAACTGGAGGTCAAAAAGATGTGCAGCCGGGTCCGACTTACCTGCCGGTCCTGTCAGCATGAATATCAGATACATGAAGTGTCCTCGGAACTGGATGACGAAACCGCTGAGATCCTGGCCCGTTATAACACTATTATTTACGACTGACACCTCCAGAGATCAGAGGGCAGCGGTCAGAGATCATTATAAATCCAGGTTCAAGGCCCAAGACTCAATGCTCAAGGGGACCGAGACAAAAAACAGAGATCAGAAGTCCGAAATCAGAGAGCAAAGGTCCAAGGCATAAAAACTGAAACAAGCCACCACCCTGCGAAGAGAGACATTTTAAATCTCTTATCTTTCTATAAAAGTCATTTACCTTATCTTTTATCTTTTATCTTTCTCTATGCGCTACAACAATATCCTCCATACCTGTCAGACCAGGTGTTATGACAGTACCGGTCAGGAAATTAACTGTTCCGGCAGCGGTCAGGACGGAGAGTACCGCGCCGGACTTTGTTGTCCCGAGCCCCGTTTTGAGGTGCAGGGTGAGACTGTGCTGGATAATCTGACCGGCCTTATCTGGTCCCGGAATGCCAATCCCAACGATTTTCCGGTTACCTGGCAGGAGGCCCTGGATCTCGTTGGAGAGATGAACGATAACGGATTTTTGGGAGCCGGTGACTGGCGCCTGCCCAACCGACGTGAACTGAAAAGCCTGATAAGCTATCAGGACAAAAAACCGTGCCTGCCTGGGGGGCACCCCTTCACCAACACCTTTCTCAACTGGTACTGGACTTCAACAAGTGCCGCCATCAATCCCGCCTATGCCTGGTATATTCATCTGGAAGGAGCCAGGATGTTCTACGGCCGAAAAAACCAGAACTATCTCTTCTGGCCGGTGCGCGGTCCCGGTGACACTCCCCTGCTGCAGACCGGTCAAGGTCGCTGTTATGCCAGTACCGGTGAGGAAATTAACTGTTCCGGCAGCGGCCAGGACGGAGAATTCAGGAACGGCAGGCCTTGGCCGGAACCGCGATTCCGAGAAGAAGGAAATATTGTCTGTGATCAGCTGACCAATCTCTGCTGGCTCCAGAAAGCTGATCTCACCGGAGCACCGGAGGACTGGCAAGGTGCCCTGAATACAGTCAGTAAACTTAACAGTAAAAAAACAGGCGGAATTGATAACTGGCGGCTGCCCAATATCAACGAACTTGAATCACTGGTGGACTGTTCCTGCCACAGTCCCGCCTTACCTTCCGGCCATCCCTTTTCTGCCCTGCAGGAAGGCTACTGGTCATCCACCACCAGTTTTTTTGAAACAGACTGGGCCTGGGTCCTCTACCTGGCCAAAGGAGCCTGCGGAGTCGGGCACAAACCGGGTAGATCCTTTTATGTCTGGCCGGTATGCGATTCTCCCCTTCCCTGAATCGGTAGTCGTATATTAAAAGAAACAACAACTGCCGATAAATAAGTATCAGCAGAAAAGAGATTCGATCTCAGCCATGAACCAGTTGTGCTGCTCATAGGCCTCCTGCTGAGCCCGGGAGCGGAGATGATTAAAATGATCATAATCCGTTCGCAGCAAATCCACCAGTTCAGGGTTGAGCTTGCCCCTTTCGGCCATTTGCTCAAGGATCCGCAGGGTGCCCCGCTTGCTCATTGCCGCCCGGTAAGGCCGGACTTCGGTTAGGGCCGTAAAAGTGTCTGCCACCGCCAGAACCTGGGAGCCCATGGTCAATTCCTCTTTTTCAAGGTGAAAGGGATACCCTGTTCCATCCAGTCTTTCATGATGACAGGCTGACCACTCTGCCACCTGCCTGATCTTATAAAGAGACTGGAGAATACGATAGGAATAGTAGGGATGCTTGCGGATAAGGTTAAAGTCGGCCGGAGTCAGTTTTCTCTTTTTTTCCAGTGTACCAGCAGGCACAACCAGTTTCCCGATATCGTGCATAAATCCGGCCAGTTTCATTATATAACAATCCATTGCCGACAGCGAACACTTGTCAGCCAAGGTTTCAGCCACTACTGCTACGCCCCTGGAATGGGTGGCGGTGAAACGGCTCCGAAAATCGATCAACCTGCTTAACATGGCGGTAAATTCAGTGAGCTCAGCAGAGCCCATAGTCATAGTACCCAGATCATATTTTTCCTCAATATAAGAACAGACTGAAGGAGACATAAGATCAAGCCAGAATGATTCGCGACCGGCCAGTTCCTCAAAGGCTTTCACCTGTTCCGGAACAAACATATAGCCGCTGTTTTTCCTTATCCGCTCAACTATCCACCCGACCTGAGAAAGAATCTCCCCTTGCTGATCAACCAGTACGGCGATACGGTCAGATAAATGCAGAATATGGGCTCCCATGGGAACAGGTCTGCCCCCACACTCAGCACCTTCCCCGTTCTGCCAGTATTGATGGTGGTATCTGACCAGCTGAGCCAGACGGTAAAAAGGCTGAAAAGTGCTGAGCAGTAAATAGCCGGGGAGGGTATGAAGTTCCGGGCGGGCCACCTCAAATTCCAGTACCTCAAGTCTTGAGTCAAGAGAAAGACCACCTATGTCATGGACCGCGCCGGCCAGACCCAGGTCAGCAATTTCCCGGTGAGGCAGTCCCAGTTCTTCCCCTATACTGACACTGATATGAGCCACCTGCTTATGATGATTCATAAGAGGTCTGCTGACCAGGTTCAGGGCTTCACTCATGGAAGTTAGAAGTTGGAATACCTTCATTTTTATAGGAAAAGAAATACTCAATTAATCACACCTTCGGCACAGGGACCCGGCTTGTTGTAATCGTTTTCGATTTAAGCCTTTCGGATACAACTTATTTAAATTTACAATAAAAGCTTATTATTTCCCGAAAATGAGCTCATCTTTACTTGACTAATCTCAGCAGAATCGTAAAATAAATAATAGGAGGAACAGACAATGAAAAATAACAGAGAAAGCAGGAATGATATAAGACTGCTTGCTGACATTTCAGATGGAAAGCATGTCTTTGAAGGCACGGTTGTCAACGTCTCCCGCCACGGTCTCAAGATAATGGAGATCCCTCAAAAATTCGATTTTTATGCTGAGAAGTTTACTGCTGTAATAACTGAAAAAGATAAAAACTTCAAATTGTTCCTTAATCCCAGATGGTCAAGGATAGAAAGACCATATAAGGAAATCGGCTTTAAAATCATCTCCCCTCCTCTGGAATGGATAAAATTCATCAATGAACTGGAAGAAAAAGAAATACCCCTTTCTTCTGTTAATTATTAAGATTCTTTCCTTCTCTTACTTAGCGGGAACTTCCATTCTTACCTGTTCAGTACGCTTCCGTTCTCTTCAGCAATCAGATCCTTTGAATATCCACCATACTGTTTGACAACAGGACCTACATTAACTCAATCAATATTTAGTTAAAAAATATGGCAATTACCTGAATTCAGCACATAAGGGGGGGAGACAAGAAAAGAACGACTACAAAAATCAATACCACCCCTGCCGAACAGGGGCGGTTCAGTATCAATCACAATGGCAGTTTTGTGGCTCAGTCGACCGGATAAAAATGTTCCTTCTCTGCTCCGCATTTGGGACAAACCCAGCTGTCAGGCAGATCTTCAAAGGCTGTACCCGGCTCGATACCATTTTCATAATCACCTTCTTCAGGATCATAAATATAGCCGCAGGGGCATTCGTATTTCTGCATGATCTTTCTCCTTTGTTATCTATTTAATATAGTGCAAGCGATAAGTTTCCGCCAATTTATTAATAATAATTATCTATACCATCAAGTTTGTCAACATCTTAATACCTTACCACAAATTTATTATTTGTTATTAAATTTTCCTTATGCCAAAATATTTCCATAGAAACAGCTCAAACAATTCCCGGCCTGTGAATCTTTTTAAATCAACTGGAATTGTTAAGGCCGGATTAAGACCCACTAATATAATAGGAAAGAATAATGGACAAGTTAACAACAATTTTCGAGAATCCCGCCTGGGGAGTATTTATCAAGACCGGACTGCGCATGATTCTTATTCTCATTTTCGGCCTGATTTTGATGAAGGTAATCCACAAGCTTCTCAATCGCCTGGAAAAACACCTGATCATAAAAAGCGAAGAGGAGGGGGAGCCGCCCTCGGAATCCGCTAAAAGAATCGGCACCATAACCCGCCTGATCAAACAAATCCTGAACCTGGTTCTCTGGATCACTATCACCCTGGTAATCCTGAAGGATGTCGGTGTAGAAATAGCCCCGATTATCGCCAGTGCCGGCATCATCGGCCTGGCCATCGGTTTCGGGGCCCAGAACCTGGTTCGGGACGTCATTGCCGGTTTCTTCATAATCCTGGAAAACCAGATACGTATGGGTGACGTGGCAGTAGTGAACGGCACAGGCGGTCTGGTGGAAAAAATCAATTTCCGTACCATAATACTGAGGGACCTGAGCGGCACGGTTCATATTTTCCCCAACGGAACCGTAACCACCCTGAGCAACATGACCAACGAATGGTCCGCCTATGT
>JBKHJR010000048.1:0-22561 GCA_046537975.1 Desulfurivibrionaceae bacterium | reverse complement strand
GACCTGGCCAGTTCAGTGGACAGCAAACATGTCTTTGCCCTCACCCGCGGCAAAGTTCACATCCTGGACAGTGAAGGCAAGGTAAGTGACACCCTGAAAATAGACCCCAAAATGACAAATATAGCTGTTTCCGGTCTTTCCGCCGCCAAAATTGAAAACAAAATATTTTTAAGCAGCTCGGAAACCGGCAAGATCAATGAAATCAGATATTCTTTCAATGCTGAAATTGATACTGAAGGCTCTCCTTTTCTGGGAGCGGCTGATGCCCCGGTCACCGTGGTTCTGTTCAGCGACTTTGAGTGCCCTTACTGCTCCCGTCTCCACCCTCTGCTGGAAAAGATCGTAGAAGAAAATCCCGACAAGGTTAAAGTGGCTTACAAGCATTTTCCCCTGAAAATGCACAAAAACGCCAAATTCGCCGCCTTAGCCGCTATAGCAGCCCAGAAACAGGGCAAATTCTGGGCCTACCATGACAAACTCTTCGAAACCAGCGAGTCCCTGGAACCACCCACCTTCCAAAAGATTGCCAAGGAACTGGGGCTGGACCTTGAAAAATTCAAGAAAGATTACAATAGCATAGAAACCCGGGAAAAAGTGGCTCAGGATATGAACGACGGTAAGGATGCCGGAGTAAGAGGAACACCTACTCTTTTCGTTAACGGCAGGAAAGTACAGGAGCGCTCTTTCCAGGCAATACAGGATATTATCGATGAAGAACTTACCGAACAGAAAAATAACAGCGAGAAAAATTGAAAACACAAGAAGAAGCAGCAACCAGCCAAAAGGAACTCAGCTTTCCTGACAACGAAACAGCAAGCCGTCTTTACGGCGAACTCAACCGCAACCTTCAGGCAATAGAAAAGAGTACCGGGGTCTCCCTTCAGTCCAGGGGCACGGAATTGACCATAAGCGGCCGCGAACACGACGTTGAACTTGCCGCAGCCACCCTGAGACAGCTGTACAACCTGATCCAGGCCGGCTATCCGCTTTATCCGGCGGATATAGCCTACGCCCTGAAGGTTATGGAACGCTCTCCCAAAGCGGACCTCAAAGAAATATTTTTGGACAGGGTATACATTACCGCCAGTAACCGGGTTATTTCGCCCAAGAGCATCAACCAGAAGAAATATATCGATACCATCAGGGAACATGACATCGTTTTCGGTATAGGACCGGCCGGGACCGGCAAAACTTATCTCGGAGTGGCCATGGCGATAGCAGCCTTCAGCAGAGACCAGGTGCAATCCATCATTCTGGCCCGGCCTGCTGTTGAAGCCGGGGAAAAACTTGGGTTCCTGCCGGGAGACATGGCTGAGAAGGTAAACCCTTATTTACGCCCCCTGCATGATGCCTTGAATGATATGCTGGGGCGGGAAAAGGCCTCCGACCTTCTGGAAAGCGGGCATATAGAAATAGCCCCTCTGGCCTTTATGAGGGGCAGGACACTCAACAACGCCTTTGTCATTCTTGATGAAGCTCAAAACACCACTCCGGAACAGATGAAGATGTTTCTCACCAGGCTGGGATTTAACTCCAAGGCTGTAATAACCGGAGACATCACCCAGACCGATCTGCCCCCTAACCAGGTTTGCGGACTTACTCACGCCAGCCGTATTTTAAGGAACGTCAGGGGAATAGACACATGCTATTTCGACTCCGGCGATGTGGTCAGACATCATCTGGTTCAAAAAATTATCAAGGCCTACGAAGCTGAAACCAGTAAAGGCGATGCTTCATGACAGTCTTGGTGGACAGTCAGACCACCAGGGGGGAGAAGGAAATTGAGCGGATCAGGAAAACCGCCGACCACCTCCTCAGATATACCGGGCACATTGACAGCGAACTGAGCGTTCTTCTGGTTGACGACAAACGGATATCTGAACTTAACGCCGCTTACCGGCGAAAGAACAGGCCCACGAATGTCCTTTCCTTCCCCATGCTTGAGCAGAAGTCCCCGGGAATGCCCGTTCTCCTGGGCGACATTGTCATATCCGTGGAAACCGCGGTCAGAGAAGCAGGGCAGCAAGAGATCGACCCCGGTGATTATCTGGCCGTACTCCTGGTACACGGCTTTATCCATCTTCTGGGGTTCGACCATGAAAAAGGGGAGAAGGAGGCCGAGGATATGGCGGCTCAGGAAAGATTACATCTGAAAAAATTACAGAAGGATAAATTGATCAACCTTGAAGTGGACAACCTGATGTCATTAAAGTGACCTGAGATTTCCCTTTTTTCCTGCAATCTCGATCCCATTATACAATCCTGGATCATAACCCGGGATACGCGCCAGTTTTTCTGCCCCGATAAAAATAAGGCCGCGAAGAACAAGGTACGATTCAGCCGGACTTTTCCGGTCTTGCTGACTTGGTGCAGAATATTAAAGATCTCACAGTATTAAAATCGTCAAGGAGGAATAAAAAATGGTGAAACTTGCCATAAACGTTGATCACATAGCAACCCTGCGCCAGGCCCGGGGAATCGCTGAACCCGATCCGGTTCTGGCCGCCGGTATATGCGAGCTGGCCGGAGCCGCCGGTATAGTGGTTCATCTCAGAGAGGACCGGCGTCATATCCAAGACAGGGATGTCAGGATCCTTAGAGATACGGTCAAGAGCAAACTGAACCTGGAAATGGGGGCAACAGAAGAGATCATCAAAATCGCCCTTGATCTCAAACCCGACATGGTAACTCTGGTTCCGGAAAAACGGCAAGAACTCACCACTGAGGGCGGACTTGATGCGGCCGGTCAACAGAAACATCTGGCCGGAGTGATTAACAGGATGTCTGAGGCAGGCATTCCGGTAAGCCTTTTCATTGATCCCGCCTCGGAACAGGTTGCGGCTTCAAAGGAGATTGGAGCCACCTTTGTTGAGATCCATACAGGAAGGTACAGTGATGCTGTAAACGAGGAAGAGGAAAACAGGGAATTCGAGCACATTGCCCGGTCAGTGCAGGAAGCGCGTGCTGCCGGCTTGAGAGTCAATGGCGGCCACGGCCTGAACTACCTGAATACAGCCCGCATAGCTGCCCTCCCCGATATTGAAGAACTGAGCATAGGACATGCCGTTATGGCCCGGGCGATACTGGTCGGCCTTAATCAGGCGGTCAGGGAAATGCTTGCCTTGATCCGGTAATCGGAGGGCAGGGTTTAGAGGTCAGGACAGAGAAAGCAGTCGGGCTGTAATTCAAACCGTCATCTTTTTCTCTTCATCGCTCATGGGCCGGATATTAATCTTCTGCTGCTTCTCCCGGTACTCCAGAACAACTGATTCTTCCATGCTGTTAATCACCCGGGAGGCGTTGGCAATAGTTACCTTCACACCCGGAAAAAGAGTACCGAAGACGTAGACACACTGTTTCGCCCCCTTTTGCAAATCCTTTTCGAGTGCTTTTTCCTTTTGGCTAAGGATGCTGTCCTTATCCATCAGCTGCGGCAGTATCTTATTCATTCTGGCCAAGGCCCGGGCATTATCATCAGTAAAATAGATGCTCTTGCTTTTTTTCATCTCCGTCAGGGTATTAACGCTTTTAAGATACTCATTAAGCCTCGGTCTCAGTATCTTTTTGGCCTGTTCTATCTTGGTCTTCCGTTTCTCAACACTCATGTTCAGACCTACGGTAACCGAGGTTACCACTTCCCCATCCGAACCCAGCTCCAGGGCATAGATACTGCCGCCTGCTATATAGTCCCCGCCGAGAATACCCCCTTTACCTTTAAGGGCCTTGATATCACCGTCTGCCTTCACGTGCCCCTGAACAATAAAATCATTCACTATCAGATCACCTTTGGTCTCCAGCAGTCCTATATTTTCACAGAAATCAACAGAGATACTCTCCACACCCCTGATAACGCTATCATCACCCACCACACCGCCTACAGCCGAGATGGACTTGTCCGAGATAACAGTGGCGTTATTGATCCCCTGCCCGATTGTTATACTACCCAGACACTCTACCCTGAAACCGGGCATAACCTGGCCGGTTATCCGGAGAAAAACCCCGGAAAAATAAATATTGCCGGTGCTCAGGTCTATATCTCCGTTAATCTCATACTCTTCATAGACGGCTGGTTTGTCGCGCTCTAAAACAAATTCTCCCTGAACCGCGGCCCTTGCCTCTAAACCATCCTCGGAGACATTCACCCCTTTGCCGGCTTTCAAACGAAAATCCTTGCCGTTTTTGACCTTGATCTCATTACCGAAAACATCCAGGCCCGGGGTTCCTTCGGTGGCCGGGATCTTTCTTAAAAGAAGCTGGCCTTTCCGAACATTAACAATATTGCCGAGCTCCCGGTGATTTACCCTGCCTTCACCGCTTTGCCGGTTATCATCACCCTCATAGCCGGTTCCCCTCTTGGTAACCACCCGGGAATAGGAATTCACACCGGGTTCAGGGGGTTTTCCCCGGGCAATCAATAAGGTATTATCATCGATTTGTTCGGTATCAGGCAGCAACCCATAAACCACTCCCTGCTCTTTGACCTCATTGGAGATCTTCTGCCAGTCAAAAAACTCAAATGAAGAATCTTCTTCCTCCAGACTGATAAAGGCCTGCAAGTGATCTTCACTAACGGATAGCGCAAACCTCCCCTCATCGATAGAGGCTTTCTTTTTAGTAAGAGGATGATATTTCATAAATTACCTATCGAAAACTAAGCCCTTTTTATTGAATATTTTTTTTACGATCCGGTCTGCCCGTCCATTCAATTAAACATCGTTATAACGGAGCAGGAAAAAGTTAAAATATTTTATAATTAATACATACACGGTAAACAGCTTTCTGTATTATATAATTAACTATATGTGTTAATCCAAGGCCTTTGCCGGAATTTCAGGGTGCTTCCCTGATCCGGAAAAAAACCTGCCAAAAACCATAAACATAAAATCTATTTATTAGCAGTTAAGTGACGATAAGACAAGTAAATCAATATCATGGTCTATTGCCGTTAAACGGCGGGGGGATTTACCATGAATAAAAGAACTGCTGTCAAGATCCTGATGCTGAGCCCCATTTATTTCCGCCTGAATATCAGGGAAAGAATGGAGCTTATCCGAGAACTTATGAAACTTAACAGCTCTACTCTCGAGACCGAAGAATTAGCTGAAAAGCTCTGGGAACAGTAACACCTTAGCAAAAGAATAGACTTATAATAAAAAATTTCCTATGGAAATAAGGGGCCATATCGTATATAGTCCTCTTCTTAAAAGGCTCATTGACCGTACCTAAGGGTACGTTATGGTTATGAAAAGAATAATATTTTAAGGAGAGGAACTATGAACATTCTTATTTTCGGGCCGAACGGCAGCGGTAAAGGCACCCAGGGTGCCAAGATTCAGGAAAAATATCAGATCCCCCACATCGAATCCGGGGCAATTTTCCGCCAGAATATCAAGGGCGGAACTGAACTGGGAAAACAGGCCAAAGAGTATATTGACCGCGGCGACCTTGTTCCCGACGATATCACCATTCCCATGATTCTTGACCGTCTCAAGGAAGATGACTGCAAAAAAGGCTGGCTCCTTGACGGCTTTCCCCGCAATAAAGTTCAGGCGGAGTCCCTTGACAAGGCCCTGAAAAAAGAAGGCATGGATCTTGACTATGTTATAGAAATCTCCCTTGACCGCCAGATAGCCAAAGAGAGAATAATGGGTCGCCGCCTCTGCGCCAACGACAACAATCATCCTAACCACATTGCTTTTGACGCCATCAAGCCGGTGGAAAAAGACGGTAAACTGGTATGCCGTGTTTGCGGCGGGGAATTAAGCACCAGAGCCGATGACCAGGATGAAGAGGCTATCGACAAAAGACACAACATTTACTACGACGACAAGACCGGAACCGTGGCTGCCATCAACTACTTCAAGAACATTGACGGTCCCAGAGTTATAACCATTGACGGGACCCCTTCCATAGAGGAAGTCCGCGACTCCATAATGAAAGAGCTTCCATAGAAGAAAAGAATTACCGAACGCCGAACAGGGATTGCTGCTCTGTGAAGAAGGGGGGCAAACCCTTTACTTCACAAGCCTTAATCCCTGTTCGTTATTGCGCCACCAAAATGCCGCGCCATCACCCCGTTAGAAACCCTGCAGTTCTAATGCCCCTCTCTGCCATACTCCTGCCAGTTTTCTTCATATAGCCTGTTCAACCTCTTTTCCAGATCCAGCCGATAATGCTCCACCCCGTTCTCATCCAGTTTGGCCGGGACATAAAAGGGCTCCGCATATTTCATGGTTATAGTGGAAAAAGGCAGGGGCAGTGCTGTCCTGTCCCAACTGCGGAAGGTTTTATAACGGTTGGCAGCCCATCCCAGAGGGATAATCGGCACCCCTGTACGACTGGCCAGGAGAACAGCCCCTGCCTGAGCCTGGCGGGCCGGCCCCTGGGAGCCGTCCGCCACTACTACCGCCACCCTGCCCTTTCTGACCTGACGCAGAAGTCCCTTGATGGCGCCGACTCCTCCCTTGTTCCGGGAACCGCGAACCGTGGCAAATCCCTTGGACTCCAGGAGCCTGGCCAGTAAATCACCGTCCCTGCTGCTGCTTACCATTGCGGTATAAGGCAGGTCCCTGGCCCGGTGGACTATATAAATCACGCCGTAATGCCAGAAACTGACAATAAAAGGTTCTCCGGACTCGGCCAGCTTCCGGAATTGTTCATATCCTTCGTGCTTGAGCCGGCAGGTGGAAAACCACAGAAACAAAAGCCCCCGAATAAGGTAGGCGGCTATTATATCCATTGCAATTCTTTCTCCTTTAACTCCTCAATCCTGTCCCTGAGTTCAGCCGCCTTTTCAAAAGCGAGATTTTCTGCCTGTTTCCGCATCTCCTTCTCAAGTCCGCTGATTTCCTGTCTCAATTCCTTAAGACTGCCGTATTCGCCGATCTCTTCAGCCGCCAGCAGCTGGTCGGAGGTTTCCTGGCCATATGCTTGGTAAACCGCACCGGCCACATCCTTGATGGTGGAGAGAATGGTGCTGGGCTGGATATTGTGTGTCCGGTTGTATTCTTTCTGCAGACGGCGCCGGCGCTCGGTTTCCTCAACCGTGCGCTGCATGGAGCCGGTAACCCGGTCACCGTAGAGGATGACTCTGCCATCCACGTTTCTGGCCGCCCGGCCGCAGGTCTGGATAAGGGAACGTTCGCTGCGCAGAAAGCCTTCCTTATCGGCATCAAGGACTGCCACCAGGGAGACCTCCGGAATATCCAGGCCTTCGCGCAGGAGATTTATCCCGACCAGGACTTGGAATTTCCGTTGACGCAGTTTCCTGATCAATTCGATACGATCCAGGGTCTTGATATCCGAATGCAGATACTCCACCTTTATACCCAAATTTTGATAGTAGTCCTGCAGGTCTTCCGCCATTTTCTTGGTCAGGGTGGTTACCAGCACCCCTTCCCCGGTCTCCTCCCTTTTCCTGATCTCTTCCAGAAGGTCGTCAACCTGGCTGCCTGCAGGCCGGATTTCCACAGCCGGATCCAGCAGGCCGGTGGGCCGGATAATCTGCTCGACTATCCGGCCCCCGCTCTTCTCCATCTCCTTGTTCCCCGGAGTGGCGGAAACATAGATAGTCTGACCTATTCTCTCCTCAAACTCATCAAACTTCAGGGGGCGGTTATCCAGGGCTGAAGGCAGCCGGAAGCCGTAATCCACCAGGGTCTGTTTCCGGGATCGATCGCCGTTGTACATCCCACCTATCTGGGGAATAGTAATATGACTCTCATCCGTAAAAAGGATAAAATCTTCAGGAAAATAATCAAGCAGAGTGGGTGGAGGAGATCCCGGACTGCGACCGGTAAGGTGACGGCTGTAATTTTCGATGCCGTTGCAGTAGCCCAGTTCGCTTATCATCTCCAGGTCGAACATGGTCCTCTGTTCCAGTCTCTGAGCCTCAAGAAGTTTGTTCTCCTGCTGCAGCTGGTCAAGCCTTTCCTTAAGCTCCTCCTTGATGGTCTCAATAGCCCGGTTCAGCCTGTCCCTGGAAGTAACAAAATGGCTGCCCGGATAGACGGTGTACTCCTCCATCCTCTCCAATACCTTGCCGCGCAGGGGATCAACCATGGAAATGGCTTCGATCGTGTCTCCGAAAAACTCGATCCGGACCGCCATGTCCTCTTCGTAGACCGGAAAGATATCAATCACGTCTCCCCGCACCCGGAAGGTCCCCCGGTGAAAGGAAAAATCGTTTCTTTCATAAAGCATGTAAACCAGACGCCGCTGTACCTCCTCCAGGGGGTAATCCATATCGACTTTGAAAAAAGCGTGCATGTTCTCATATTCATCCGGCGAACCCAGGCCGTAGATACAGGAGACACTGGCGACTATCACCACGTCCCTCCTGGTCAGCAGGGAACGGGTGGCGGAGTGGCGCATCTTGTCTATGGCGTCGTTTATGGAGGAATCTTTTTCAATGTAGGTATCCGACTGAGGGATATAAGCCTCAGGCTGATAGTAATCGTAATAGCTTACAAAATATTCCACGGCATTTTCCGGGAAGAACTCCTTGAATTCAGCATAGAGCTGGGCTGCCAGGGTCTTATTGGGGGCCATGACCAGGGCCGGCCTGTCAGTGGCGGCTATTATCCGGGCCATGGTATGGGTTTTGCCTGAGCCGGTAACCCCGAGGAGGACCTGGTCCCTGGCTCCTTCCTCTATACCGCGGCTCAGGGCCTTGATGGCCTGGGGCTGATCCCCCGTGGGCTCAAAAGGTGAATTAATCTCAAACATGGGAAAAGTTCGGGGTTCAGGATTGATGCTCATAGCCCTGATAGGTAATATCCTGCCGGTTTTCTCCTTCCCGTAGAACCACCCCGGAACCTTTTACGATCCGGCCTACAGGATATAAGGCATATTGGTTGTCAGCCGCCAGGCGCAGCACTGCATCACGGTTTTGCGGGGCGGTAGTGAAAAGGAGCTGATAGTCTTCTCCGCCTTTCAAGGCCAAGTCCAGGGGGGAACAGGCCGGCTTGCAGGCAAAATCAATTAAGTCAGCGCTGATCGGGATATCCTCCCGATAAACCTCAGCTCCGGTTCCGCTGGCCTCGGCAATATGGCCGAGATCCGTGGCCAATCCGTCCGAGAGATCTATCATGGCATGCACCAGACCGCTCCGGGCCAGCAGGCCTCCCAGTTCCAGGCAGGGTTCGGGGGAGAGATGGGCCTTGACCAGAGAGGGATAGCTGTCCTTGAGTCCGGGATGGTTGCGGCAGATCTCCAGACCGGCGGCAGCCTGGCCCAGCGGACCGCTGACCCAGACAATGTCATCCTGCCGGGCCCCGGAGCGATAGCAGATATCCCGTTCTTCCACCTCACCGGTCAGGGTGACGGTTATCATGAAACCGTCATTGGTATCGACCGTATCCCCGCCGATGAGCTGGATCTGATACTCCCGGAGTCTTTCTTTAAATCCCCGAATAAATAAATCAAGCCAGTCATTGCAGCCCCGGGAAAGTCCCAGGGCAAGGACGGCGAATCCGGGCCGCCCCCCCATGGCGGCAATGTCGCTGACATTGACACTCACCGCCTTGGCTCCCAAAAGCTCAGGGGGATGCCATGTAAGATCAAAATGCACCGACTCTATCAGACTGTCGCAGGTAAGCAGCTGAAGCCGGTTGCCGGAAGGTCTGTATACCGCGCAATCGTCTCCGATACCGGCAACCAGGTCCTCCTTCACCTCTTCGTGGCCTCCGCTTATCCGGGATATGATATCTCTTTCGGGCATTTTTCTGGATTCATGGGTTTCAGTCTTCAGCTTTACGCCTTTTCTCATTCCTGATTCTTACTTGATAACCCGCAACTTTGATTTGCCGCTTTTACCGCCTTTTTCCGAGTCCTGTTCAGAAGGCGGAGGCTGGTTATATTCCCCGGAAAAATCAATAGCCCTGATATAACGCTTCTCTCCTCCCATGGTAAAAATCTCCTGGCCGGTAAACTGAGGCAGACGCAGGGTCCAGATCACTTTCTGGGGAGGGACGGAAAGGATCTGCAAGGTAACATGCCACCACTCCTCCTTCCTGGTGTTATCCCGCTGGATATCGGTAACCAGGCCATAAACAATGGACTTCGGACTTTCCATGGCAATAATAACAATATCGCCGACATCGGTTTTCTCTTTAAATTTAAAAAGGTTATTAAGCTCTTTGATCACTTCATCCATTTTGATAATCCAGCATTGATATTTTATATTGAAAAGTTTAGGTTAATCCCAGCAATCTGTATACCCGGATATATCAATATAATACTCCAGGACAATCATTGCATAAATTTCCTGGAACTTTTCAAACAATATAGGTGTCTAAAATAATAAGAAATGAGTCAACATAACAGAATAAGATTAAAAATTCTCACGGCGTTATCGGTTCTTATTCAACTTCAGATGGTGCCTCATGACCGATAACAGCAATACGGATACAACCGTCGAGCTGGTAAGGTCATTTAAGGCAGGCGATACCCAGGCTTTTAACAGATTGGTCCTGTTATATCAAACCAGGATATACAACATGGCTTTAAATTATGTTAAAAATACTGAAGAAGCAAAAGACCTTACCCAGGATATATTTGTCAACATTTACCGGGCCATACCCACGCTCCGGGAGGAGAGCAAATTCCAGGCCTGGCTTTACAAGATAGCTGTGAACAAATGCCGCAACCGCTATAACAAACTAAACAGACGCGGTTTTTTTCAAAACCAGTCACTTGACGACGACAATTCCACCATTCAGCTGAAAGGTGAGAAAGAACCTGAACGGACTCTGGAGAAGGAGGAGATAGTAAAACGGGTGAGATCAGGTATAGATTCATTGAAAAAATCCGAAAGAGATATCCTGATCCTCAGGGATTTACAGGATCTTTCATATGAAGAGATCGGCACTATCCTGGAAATGCCGCTCGGCACGGTCAAATCAAAGTTAAACCGGGCCAGGGCGTCTTTAAAAACACAACTAAAATCAATCTACAGAGAGCTATGAAAAACATTAACTGTCAAAAATGCCAGAAACTACTTTCTCTCTATATTGATTCTGCTCTGGTTCCAGAAGAAGTCAGCAGGATAGAGACACATCTTGAAAACTGCATTCAATGCGCCGAGGAACTGCGGCTCATGAACAGAACCGTCCATCTTCTCCATAATATGCCGCAGGAAAAGGCGCCTGCCTCACTGGTTCATGACATCCATCGTAAACTGGAGAAGAAAAGCCGGCTTGACACAGTCAGAGACTGGTTTATCACGTTCCCCCTCAAAAAGACTTCCTACGGGGCGGTAGCCCTGGTTTTTGTCGGAGTTGCCACCGCAGCCCTGATCCGGAATATTCCCCATCCCGGCTCCGATTCTGTTCAGCTTGCTGAAAACCGGCAGGGGGTAAAACAGAAGGTTGTCAATTCTTCCGGCCCTGAAAAGGATGAGTCAACAGTTCTTGCCAAAAATGACAAGGACTCTGAAGCAGAATATTATCCGGACATTCCCTCTCTTTCCGAATACAAACCTGGAGAAGGGAATCAGCCCGGCCAAAGCCGAACAGCCTACTCCTATTACACCAGACCGGAACTGCCGGATAAGCAGAACGAGCCCAAAGAAGTGGATATGGTTACCACCGGCAACTCCTATCAGAAAAACAGAAACAATTCTTTTTTCTCAGCCGATTCTCCTGATATAATGGATAACAATAGCATAACAAACAGTAAACGGGTACCGGACCTGCGTATCACTTTTTCCCCAAAAAACGAAAAAGAAAAAAACAAGCAAATCTACCAATTAATTCATTCTTCTGACTGGCATACCCAAAAACATATGAACAATAACACACTTTATCTTATGGTCCCGGCCGAAAACATGGACAAGCTTGTTGCCCTCTGCTCCCAGTATAAGGGACGCTCCCTTCAAAGCCTTGTGAACAAGGGAAAGCAGAGGGATAAAAACCACCTTGTTTCCATTCACTGGCGTTAGCAACATTTTACTGGAATAACAACATAACACAGCAGAAGAGACCAAAACAGTAAACCAAATCCAAGCAAACAAAGGAATTACTCTTATGAGGTACTTGAAACAAAAAAACATTACCTTAGTTACTATACTGACAGGTTTTCTTTTCCTGTTCATGGGCGGTCAGGCCATGGCTTCCAAACCAGGCTCCTTTGCTGATCTGGTCGATAAGTACGGCCCCACTGTAGTCAATGTCTACACTACTCAGACTGTGGAAACACCCCTCCACCAGTTCCCTTTTCCGGAACACTCCGAAGTCCCGGAATTTTTTAAACGCTTCTTCGACCAGCCCGACCTGCAGAAGAAAAAACCGCCCCGCAAACAGAAAAGGACCAGTCTCGGTTCCGGGGTGATCACCTCCAAGGACGGCTATATCCTGACCAATCACCACGTTATCAAAAACGCGGATGAGGTCAATGTCCGTTTTAACGACCACAGAGAATATACCGCTGAAATTATCGGCATGGATAAAAAAAGCGATCTGGCCCTTATCAAGATCGAGCCTGATGAAGAACTCCAGGCAGTCAACTTCGGCGACTCAGACAAATTACGGGTCGGGGACTGGGTGGTCGCCATAGGCAACCCCTTCGGCCTGGAACAAACGGTTACCGCAGGTATAGTCAGCGGCAAGGGCCGTACCCTGGGGGCAAGCTCCTACGAAAATTTAATTCAGACCGATGCCTCCATTAACCCCGGGAATTCCGGCGGTCCCCTTTTTACCCCGGACGGTGAGATGGTCGGGGTTAATACCGCGATCTACAGCCGTACCGGAGGCAACATAGGCATCGGTTTCGCCGTGCCTATCAATACTGCCAAGCACGTGTCCAAGCAGCTGAAAGAACACGGTGAGGTTATAAGGGGCTGGCTGGGCGTAATGATCCAGCCGGTGGATCAGGAGATGGCGAATCAGTTCGGCCTGGATGAACCTAAAGGCGCCCTGGTGGGAGAAGTGGTTTCCGGCAGCCCGGCTGATGAGGCGGGAATCAAGGCCGGTGATATCATTACCGGGTTCAACGGCCAAGAGATAAAAGAAATGCGGATGCTTCCCAACAAAGTGGCCCAGACCCCGGTGGGAAAGGATGCTCAGGTAACTGTCTACCGGGATGGCAAGAAGGAAAGGTTTACTGTAACCATCGCCAAGCTTGAAGACCAGGAGATGGGCCGGGAAGCGACAACCAGGACAACCCAGCTGGGCATGAGCGTCCAGGAACTAACCCCTGAACTGGCTGAATCACTCAACGTGGATGAAACCGAAGGTGTTATTATAACCGATGTCAATAGTGGATCTACAGCCTATCTCGCGGGCCTGCGCCGGGGAGATATCATCCTGGAGGCAAACCGCAAGGAGGTCAACAACCTGAAGGACTTCAGCAAGGCAATTGAAGATAGCGGCAAAAGTGTATTGCTCTTGATCAAGAGGGACAATCGTACCCGTTTTGTGGTAATCAGGCAGTAATAACCTCTGAGTGCTGCGTTGAAATAACGTCCGGCTGACTTCAGTATTTCATGAAGACAGCCGGACGCTTGATTAAAGGGGGATGCCGGAATTCCCCTTTTTTTATTTCAGAGAGTCCCGGACAGGTCAGCCCTCAAGCACAAGGCCCTCTGTGGACAATAAAAATATGCAGATTCCATAATTGCCGCAGAGGAATTTGCATAAACGGCGGCCGCTGAATGGCCGGGAGGTCTGGTCACAGAAAAATGACAGAAATTTTAATCCGCTTCCACGGCGACTTGAGCAGCCTGCTCTACAGAAAATGGCGGGGAAATTCCACCATTGAGTACCGCCTTGAGCGCCGGGCCTCCATAAAAGACATTATCGAGGCCCTGGGCATACCCCATACTGAAGTGGATCGTTTGACCGCGGACCGCCGGGAAATCGATTTCCACCATATCCCGGACGCGGAACAGACCATCGAGGTCTTTCCGGTATCAGAACAGACCGACTTTTTCTCCCCTACTCTCTTACGGCCCCGGCCTTTGCCGGGTCTGTATTTTATCGCCGACGTCAATGTAGGCAAGCTCGCCAAGAAACTCAGGCTCCTGGGCTTCGATACCCTCTACGGCAGGCACCTCACCGATGAGGTCCTGGCGGAAACCGCCGCCCGGGAGGAACGGATAGTCCTGAGCAAGGACAAGGGGGTCTTGATGCGGAAAAAAGTGATCTGGGGACACCTCCTCAGAAGTGATGATCCGGAAGAGCAGCTGACCGAGACCGTACGTCTCTTCAGGCTGGAGAAGGAGGTTGCCCCTTACACCAGATGCCAGCACTGCAACAGCATTCTGACCCCAGTGGCTAAAGAAGATATCGACCATCTCCTGGAACCCTTGACCAGAAGGTACTACCACAGCTTCCAGATCTGCCGCAACTGCGGTCAGATCTACTGGGCCGGTTCCCACCGCAGAAAAATGGCCCGGAAATTCAGCAGAATAATCCCCGGCTCCACCTGATCCTTTCCGGAATCGGAGGTTATCCCAGAAACTTCCGGTGCCAGGCCGCTTCCAGTATATCCTTTTCCAGATTCTGCAGTTTATCCCTTTGCAGATCATGAATTATCCGGCTGGTAATCTGCCTGTGGGCTTCGTCCGTTTCGTAATCCATTTTCAGGGAGGTCTGGATCTGATCTTTCAGGTAAGTGGGAACAATCTCCAGGACATCCGGATTAAAGAAGCGCAAGGAGTCCCGGAGATCTTCCCGGAAATTGACATAGACATCGTCAAAATACTCTATATCCTTCTTCCGGAGTGCGCTCAGCCCCAGAATTTCCGGAGGAAGTCCTATGGAATAAAGGGCGGCGCAGAAAGTAATGGCCCGGGGCAGGGAGACGTCGTCAATACTCCGGGAATAGCCGAAAAGACCGATATGCAGTTTTCTCTTGCGCCGTGAGGGGACATATCCCGCCAACTTGTTTATCCTGGGGGCCAGAAGCTTTATCTCTTTGCTATACTGAGCGGAGTAACGGTCAATAATATCAAGGGAACGGTCTATCCCGATGTAGCGGGGATGGCTTCTTTTCCTGGCATTTATCTCTTCAATTGCCCTGGCAACCTCTCCCGGAGCAAAATCGTACTTAAAGGCGGACTGGGCCGTAAAGGTCTGAACACTGGGATACTCCCAGAGGCAGTTATGGATATTGGTGGGCTTGAAGTTGCCCCGGAAGGGAGCGCTGCCCACCCCGATAATAGGGGGGATCTCCACGGAAATCCTTTCCGCCAGCTTCCACAGGTTCTGCAGAGCTATCTTGTTAAGCAGCACCGCACTTACCAGACCGTAGTTCATGGCCGGATCGGAACGGGCCAGAAAAACCCTCTGACAATCTATCTGCTTATCCTTGAGATATTCCTCAACAATGTGATGGGCGTTAAGCATCCCCTTCTTATCCTCTATCAGGGGAATCACATTAATGGTATCCGGCTTCAGCTCTCCGATCCAGTCGGAAATCCTTATATCACCCTCAAAAAAGCGCTTGTCTCCCTTACCTGCCACGAAGTCCCGGTAATAACAGTATACCCGGTTTAAAGAGGCGGCAGAGGCGGTCATGGGTAGTATTACCTCGAAGATCGGCGGAATGTTATCCTCGTAGAAGGCCCGGGCAATATCGTAATTCCTGGAGATGCTCTCCAGGGCTTCCAGGAGAATCTTGGCTTCGGTCTTCTCCACATCAGGATTGGGGACTCTCAGAGTCAACCGGGAGTCGCGGCCCAGTTTACTCTGCTGGAAGAAATGAGGGAACTTGGTGAGAAGCTTCTCCACCACGAAATTATCCACCTCCTTGCCTTCGATGTCCCACATCTGTTCCCCGATACCGAGGTGGGAGTAGGAATAATATGCCTCCAGCACTTCATCCTCGCCTCTCAGGATATAATCCTTGGCGAAAAAAGGAGTGGTTACATTATCGGGATGCTGGGTACTCATTAACCTGGGGATGTCCAATTATATTTCCTCCTTAAATTATTTTCAGCTCAAAGGGCGCAAGTAAACCACATACTGCCTTAAAAAATAATCTCATTCAAGGCATTTTGCAACTTCAGCAGGATAAGAAAAACTGCTGCAAGCTGAGATCCTGTTTAACCCTGTCCGCAATCGGTCCGGCCCTTTAACCCGGATATCGGGGCTTTTCTACTTGACAACAAATATGAAGCTCAGTAACTTGAACGGCTTAGCCCAAAAAAACATTTCAGCAACCTATCTTCCCCTGAAAGGAGCAGTAGACATCATAGCCCTGAACGCCTGAGACTGGTGAAGCGGCAAAAAGCGTGGAGATTATCGGACTACCTCAAGGAGACTTAAGTTTGCGCAGAATACGTGGTGATCTGGGGTTGATGGAACTGACCGAACTCATGCAATGGGCGGAGATGGGTCAGAAAAACGGAACCCTGACCATTGCCTCACAGGAAATATATAAATACTTTTTTTTTCAGCACGGTGAGCTCATCTACTTCACATCCAAAAAACAGGGGGAGCAGCTGGGTGAATTTCTCCTGGCCGGCAACTATCTCAACCGGCTCCAGCTCTCCAGAACCCTCAAGGAAAGCCGCAGACTGGGTATTCCTCTGATTGCCCACCTGATAGCCCAGAATTTTCTGGATGAAGATCAGGCGGTCCAGGCCCTGAAGGATCTGGTCCAGTCCTCCATTATCGATATTCTGAAATGGGAGGAGGGCATCTTTGAATTCAGCGAGAAGATCCCGGAAGCAATTCTGAACGGTCCGATAAAACTGAATGCCACCAATCTGGTTATGCTTGCGGCGGTGCAGTACGACCATGAAGCCGCCGAAGCCGAAAGCCAGAAGTCGGGCGAAATTCTGGAAGACTTCAGGAACCGCCTGGCTGACGGCCGGATCAGCCTGCCCCCCGCTCCTGACCTGTTCCAGAAGCTGAATATGGTAAGCGACGATGAAAACGCCGCTTTCTGGGATATCGGCAAAATCATCATGTCGGATCAGGTCCTGACCAGCAAGATTTTCAAAGTGGCAAACTCCTCCTTCTACAACCCGGTTAACAAAACCGCCTCCCTGCAGAGGGCCATAGACAGGATCGGGGTTTCTTCGGTAAAGAGCATTGCCATGGCACTTGCCCTGGAAAATTTCAGCCTCTCCCACCAGGAGAGAATCCGCCCTATCCTGGAGCACAGCCTTTTCAGCGGCTTTATCGCCAGGACATTTACCCTGCATCTCCAGCTGTCCACGGAAGAGAGCTTTCTCTGCGCCATCCTGCATGACATCGGCAAAATCGTACTGTTCAGCCTTCTGGAGGAATATAACCTGTTCGAGGAAGAGCGGGAAAAAATCATCCATGAGCTTCACGCTGAAGTGGGCTACCAGATCGCCATATCCTGGGACCTTGCCGAAGTGGTCCAGGAAACGGCAAGATTCCATCACACTCCGGAGCAGGCCGGACGCTTCCCCGACCAGGTCAGTCTGATCAACCTGGCCGACCGGGTAGCCCAAAGCAGCAGAACCAGGAGCTTTCTGGATGAAGTCTGCAAAATTCTTCTGCTGGACGAAAATGAAGGGGAACACCTGCTCTATTACGTGGATTCCCTGAAACCCTCCTCCGAGGATCTGATATAACCGGGACCTTTCCATGATACCTATACACGACGACAACCCCACCACCCTGAAACCGGTGGTAACCATATCCCTTATCGTCATGTGCGGGTTCGCCTTCCTATGGGAGATGGGCCTGCCCATGAAGGCCAAGCAGGAGATGATCTACAGTCTTGGGGTTATCCCGGCAGTCCTGGTCGGTGACAAGTCCCTGCCCCCGGAGCTGCAGACCGTACCCGCCGCTTTTACCATAATAACTTCCATGTTTCTTCACGTCGGTCTGATGCACTTGATCGGCAACATGCTCTACCTCTGGATATTCGGCAACAACGTGGAGGATGCCATGGGCCACAGCCGTTTCATAGTTTTTTACCTGGTCTGCGGCATAGCCGCAGCCCTGACCCAGGCCCTGCTCATGCCTGCCTCCACCATTCCCATGGTCGGGGCCAGCGGCGCAGTCTCCGGTGTCCTGGGGGGCTACCTTCTCCTCTATCCTTATGCCCGGGTGATGGTGATCATCCCCCTGGGCTTCTTCCTCCAGGCCTTCCAGCTCCCGGCCGGTCTGGTCCTGGGCTTCTGGTTTCTGATCCAGCTCATCAGTTCAGCAATGAGCAATTCCGAGGGAGGCGGGGTAGCCTTCTTCGCCCACCTGGGAGGCTTTATTGCCGGCGCAATCCTTATCCCCTTTTTCAAAAGCCGCAACGTCCCCCTGTTCCAGAGCCGGGGCCGCAGGTATTAACCCTGACCCTCACCGCAGGGGTTTACGACAACCTTCAGCCCCTGTCCTGCTCTTCCTTTATCCGGCGCATGCTGTCCTCGATATGCTTGATCAGATGCCTGGCCTCAGCCTCTTCCAGGATACCTTCATGCTGCATTTTCCAGATCAGGGATCTCTGGTGATTGAGCATGAAACGCTTGGCGGAAAGGGTCTGCAGGGACCTGACCAGTTCCGGATACCGGCTGCCGAGATGACGGGTAAAGATGAAAGCCTGTCTGCAGTTGCGGTCTATCATCTCTTCCGCCATTTTCCCTGCTTCAGGTCCGGGTTTCAATTCATCGATATGGCGGCGCATCTCCTCCTGGGCCTCAACAAATCCCCGGGCAACATCGTAGCCCAAGGACAGCCTGGAGAAAAGCCACTTCTGTAAGTAATCGGCCATCATGGGGATGTGCTGCATCCAGCCCGGAGGGGTGGGCACTGTCAAAACAGGCTCCAGGATGGGGCGCGGGGCAATCTCGGGTCTGTTGTCCAGGGCCTGCTCCACGGAACGGCTGAGCTCGAAAGCTGCCCGGCGGCCGATATGGCCCTCCTCGAACTGACGCCAGTAATCACTTCTCTCTATTTCCAGGAGACGGCGCCTGAAAGCGACCTCCACGTCCTCCTCCATGGCCCTGCCGGGCAGAGGGCAGCTGTCTCCCAAACAGTAGTCGTCAATAATTCTGTCCAGCTTTTCCACCTCCACCTTATCGAAGAAGGGATTTTTTTTCAGATTTTCCAGAAACTCATCCATCCGGAGGCGGATATTTTCCCTGGCCTTCTGGACCGAGGCCTCCTTGGCCGGGGGCAGGATGTCAAGCTGCAGACGGTGGAGAAGCCAGGCCATGCTGGAACCGTTTAGGACAATGGTTAAAACCACAATCCCCGCAGTCAGGAAAAGCATTTGCTGGCCCAGAACTTCCGGAACTGCCTGATCCTGAGCCAGAGACAGGGCCAGGGACAAGGCAACCGCGCCCCGCAGACCGCCCCAGACCAGAACCGTTGTCTTTTTTCCGGTTATCCCGATGCTGATCCGGGAGAGAATGGGCTTAAGCGACCAGACCGTGGCGGTACGGATAAGCATCAGCACAATATACATAATAATCAGCACCAGCCAGAGATAGGGAGAGTCAAGGCTGACATGAAGGGCGATGACAATGCCCACTATCAGAAAGATGAGGGTGTTGGCGATATAGGCCATCATCTCCCAGAACTGATGGAGGAAATGGGAGACCTCGGGGGAAACCCTGGTCCGGCCCAGGGTGGAGAACATCAGCCCCAGGGCGACCAGGGCAACGATGCCGGAGACTTCCAGGGCTTCAGCACTGATAAAAGTGATATAAGCGGCCCCGATAGAAAGGGAAATCTCGATCAGGGGCTGGTTGATCAGCCGGTCTATAACCGCCAGCACCAACCAGCCGGTCAGGATTCCGATAAGCAGGCCGCCGCTGACCACCAGGACAAATTCGCCGGCCGCGCTCAGGGGCTCGATCCCGGTACCGCCGATCACAAAGCCGTAGAAGAGGGAGAAGAGAACGATAGCGGTGCCGTCATTCAGCAGGGACTCCCCCTCTATCAAGGTCTGCAGCCGTTTACGGGAAGTTTTTTCCTTCAGGAGGGCCACCACCGCAACCGGATCAGTGGCGCTGATCAGGGCCCCGAACAACAGGGCAGCCCCCAGTCCCCAGGGCAGGAGCCAGCTCGCCACCAGAGCGCTTAAAAACATGCTGATCAGAAGGCCCGGTACCGCCAGCAGGACAATCTGGGGGACGATACGGAAAAAGAGGTGGGACTCCAGGGAATAGGTGGCCTCAAAGATCAGGGTGGGCAGGAACAGAAATAAAATCAGGTGGGGATCGATATTGCCGACCTGTTGCAGCATGCCGTCCACCAGGCCGGTTCCGAACCATTCCACCCGGCCCATGCCGCCCATGGCAATGCCCGCCACCAGAAGGACGACGGTATAGGGCAGCCTGCTGCTGCGCATCAAGGCCTTGAACAGGGAGCCGATAAACAGGGCGCTGACCACAAAAAGCAGGGCTATAATTCCGCTGTCATGCATAGGCAGTCCGTTTTGACCCGGCTGCACCGGAATTCAAGGTTTCATTTATCATGCCGGAAAACCCGATCATCTTTATCCGGAACCGGAAAAATGAAGGGCAAGCCAGACACTTTCCCTGTCAGGATCGGTCCAGGCAATCCGGTGTCTTTCCCCGGCAGCAATCAGGAGATAATCCCCGGGACCCAGCCGGACCCTGTCCCTATCTTCGAACTCCAGAACCGCCCGGCCGGAAAGCAGAATCACCCACTCCGCCCTCTCCTGCCGGAGCCACTCGCCGTCAGGGGTGGCCTGGCCCCGGGAGACAATCCTCTCCAGAACAAAATCCTCTCCCCGCACCAAGTCCTCGAAGAACTCCCCGGATAACTCCTCCGGGATATCCTGAAATATATTAAGAATTTTTTCCCCCATTTCGACCCTGCCTGAAAACTGAAACTCCGAAAGCCTGAAACCTACTAAACCATATTTCCAATCAGCAGCCAGGTCAAACTAAAAGAAGCCAAAATTTTTTGGAGATTACGGACAGCCGTGATATATTCAGTAATATTGCCAAATTCAGAAACACAGATACCGGGAACCGAGATATAAACAATGCTGGCAAACGCTGCCCTGACAGCCCTCTTCCTTTTATGGGTCAACTTTCTGCCGCCCCTGGCCTATCTGATTTTCAGGGAACACTTCAACCACCCCCTTGACCACAACCTGCTCTGGTTCGACCGGCGCCCTGTTTTCGGCCCCCATAAAACAATTCGCGGTCTGCTGGCCTGCCTGGCAGGGGGAATCGCTTTCGCACCACTTCTGGGGATCTCCTGGCTCCAGGCCGGGCTTGCCGCCCTTCTGGCCTCGGCAGGCGACCTGCTTTCCAGTTTTCTCAAGCGCCGCTTAAACAGGAAAAGCGGCCAATCGGTCTTCCTCCTGGACCATATCTTCGAGGGCCTGTTTCCCGCCCTGTTAATAACCGGCTACCTGAATCTGAGCTGGCTCCACATCCCGGTCTCCCTTGCCATTTTCCTGCCGGTGGCCTGGGTCGGCAGCGCCTTCTGGAGATTCCTCACCAGCCGTCCGGGCCTGGAGAACTATCCCCTCCTGATCCGTTCCACCAGGCGCTACAAGAGATGGCGGGCCTGTCATCTCCCCCTCTCCCGCTGGCAGACCATGTTCAACCTCTCCAGCTTCCTCTCTCACCAGATTTTTCTTACCGGTTTCTTCAAGGCTGTCGGTCTGCACCAACAGGGGATCAGAAACACCCTTGATCCGCAAGTGGAAAACATTACCTTTACCCATTCTGAACTGCCCGGGGCATTTGAAGGTTTTCGGATCCTGTTCATGACGGATCTCCACCTGGACGGGCATCCGGACTTGACCGACGCTCTGATTGAAAAATGCCGGAACATAGAAGCGGACCTCTGCCTGATCGGCGGAGACATCCGCATGAAAAACTACGGCCCCATCGCCCCCTGCCTGCGCAGGCTGAAGCGCCTGGTCCCCCACCTCAGAACCACCCACGGGGTCCTGGGAGTGATCGGCAACCACGACTGCCTGGAGATGGCCCCGGATTTTGAGGAGGCCGGAATCATAATGCTGATCAATGATTCCTGGAACATCGAGGTGGGCGGGGAAACCATCTGGCTGGCAGGCTTAGACGATCCCCATTACTACAGGACGGACAATGCCGGGCAGGCCTTCGGCAATGTCCCGGAAGACCGGTTCTCCATATTACTGGCCCATTCCCCTGAGGCCTATAAGGAAGCGGCGGCCTGCAGGCCGGACCTTTATCTCTGCGGCCATACCCACGGGGGTCAGATCCGCCTGCCCGGCAGAGGACCGATCTTGACCAACAGCAGGGCACCCCGCTATACTGCAAATGGATGGTGGCAGTACCGGGAGATGACCGGCTACACCAGCCGGGGCACTGGAGCCTCGGGAGTCCCACTGCGCTTCAACTGTCCGGGAGAAATAACCCTTATCACTCTCACCAGGGAAAAATCAGACCATGAACCTGCTCACCGGAATTAAACACCTGATCCCCAACTTGCTTTCCATTTTCCGCCTGACCCTGGCAGTCCTTTTTCCCTTCAGCCAGGCAAGCCTCTGGGTCTGGATGATTATCGGCGCAGGCGCCAGCGATTTCCTGGACGGCCTCCTGGCCAGGTGGTTGAAGGTAACCAGCATAAGCGGCGGCCTGCTGGACGGCATTGCAGACAAGGCCTTCATGTTC
>JBKHJR010000047.1:0-22619 GCA_046537975.1 Desulfurivibrionaceae bacterium | reverse complement strand
CTATAATATCTTCTATCCAGATAAAATGGCGGAAGCTTAGATCAGTTCTGGCAAAACCCCACAGGCCAAGAGAGCCGGGGAGACCAGAAAAAGTCTGAACAGGGGTTGGAGGCGAAATAGGGACATCCACTTTCAGGGAAAGATCATCAATGCCATCGAGGGTGCCGTGCATAGCACAGCGATATTCAGTCAGTTCCGGCTTATTGATTATTTTTTTTTTGAGAAAATAAGGGAATTCGATTTCCACATGAGCCGCCTCAGCCTCCAGTCTTTCCTTCATTTCCTTAAGGATGGTATGAAAGCTCCTGAGATTGATCCGCCCATGAAAACGGTTCAGGACTTCAATAAAGCGGCTCATGTGTGTTCCTTTAAAATGGTGGGGCAGGTTGACATACATGTTGACCTTGGCCAAGGTATGCTGGACATTGTTAGCCTTATCAAGAACGGTAATAGGATAAGCAATATCTTTAACCCCTACCTTTCTTATATTTATGAACCGCTCGTCCCTTTGATTCTGAATATCTTTCATTGGATAAATAAGCTGACCATCTTGCCCATAATCCAGGGCAAATAAATTAGGCATCTTCCAGTAGTGAAACCAAGAGCAGGGTTATGATGCTGAGAGTAACTTACGGATCGACTCCTTCAGGGCGTCAAGGTTGGCGGACTTAACGATATAGTCGTCAGAGGCCCAGCAGGATATATCCTGCTTGAATTCCGGGTAAGCTGAACTGAGGATGACCGGGAGGGAGGGATCCTGTTCCTTGATTCGTCGCAGAACGTCTATGCCGTCCATGCCGGGCATTCTTATGTCAAGAATAATAAGATCAGGCGATATCAGGTCCAATTTTTCCAGAGCTTTTTCTCCGGAGAAGACGGAATGAACCTGATAGCCGAGTTCCTCCAACTCAGCCTTATAAACAAGTTGGACACTCTCATCATCATCCACAGTCATAATTTTTTTCATGGCCCAGCCTCTGCGTTATGGTGAAATGTTAACTTACTTCTTGATCTCCCGTCGTTTATGCTGCGGTTTGTCTATTGTTGAACAAAGAGGGGCAAGCAGCCGATAACCCATCAATTCACGGCAGCGAATCTCTTTTCTTCACCCTTGACCACAGAAGTCGATAACTCTACCTCCCTTAGATATTTCGCGGCATTTTCCGGAGAAACAGGGTTGATATAAAAGCCTGAGCCCCACTCAAAGCCGGCAACAGTGGTGAGCTTGGGCATAATCTCAAAATGCCAGTGATAATGTTCCAGAGAGGATGATCTGAGAGGGGAGGTATGCAGGACAAAATTATAGGAAACATCCGGGATGCAGGCATTCAGCCTGCGGATGCTCTCGGAAAAAATTCTTGCCAAGGCAGAAAAGGATTCCGCATCCTGCTCCTGATATGATGAATTATGATATCTGGGGACAATCCACATTTCAAAAGGAAATCGGGGAGCGTAGGGTGCGACTACGATAAAATACTCATTACTGCAGATTACCCTTTTATCTTCCTTGATTTCCTGGCGGATAATATCACAGAAAACACAGCGCTCCTTGTGCCTGTAGTGGGCAAGGCTGCCGTCCAGCTCAGAGACAATCATTCTGGGCAGGATGGGCAAGGCAACAAGCTGGGAATGAGGGTGCTCCAGGGAGGCTCCAGCTTCCCTGCCAAAATTCTTGAATATCAACACATACTTGAACCTGTG
Organism: Desulfurivibrionaceae bacterium; assembly: GCA_046537975.1. Lineage (GTDB taxonomy): Bacteria > Desulfobacterota > Desulfobulbia > Desulfobulbales > SURF-16 > JAWLDV01. Next base: position 20,918 of record JBKHJR010000047.1, on the reverse strand, counting down.
ATCCCTCTCCAGGTCAAGCATACGATCCCGATAGGCATAGAATATCCTGACTAATTGTTCCACCGGTAAATTACTGAAGTCGGCGTTATGATCAGGAGTCTCAATTATAACCTCATGAGCGCCTATCCCGTTCATCTTATCATAGATGCCTTCTCCCTCTTTATCCAGATCACCGGTGATAACCAGTGCCGGATATTTATTGGGAACTACTCTAAGCTGCCACTGTCCGCTATCATTACGATAACCCAGTACTTCGGCAGGGGTGGTTTTCTCATTACCGGGACATAAAGGACAGAACCCCCCTTTCCGGTGTACTGACTCAACAATAAAATCAGTCGGCCTCTTCCCTCTTTCCTGGGCGATAATAATCCAGCGACCCAGCACCGGGTCTTTTCTTAATTCAGGCATGAGAAAAGGGTCCAAGATTTATCGAATTCCTAAAATCACCCGGCCTTGGCATTTTCATAATTCTCTTCTTTGGTCTTGCATTCAATACAAAGTGTAGTTACAGGTCGGGCCTCAAGTCTGGGTAAAGCTATATCCTCACCGCATTCATCACATATGCCGAAGGTCTGATCATCAATGCGTTCCAGCGCGGCATCTATTTTGCTGAGCAGCTTCCTCTCCCTGTCCCTGATTCTCAGTTCGAAGTTTCGCTCTGATTCCGCTGAGGCACGATCCGTGGGATCCGGATACTTATTACCATCGGAAGACATCCCGGAAATGGTCTTGTCAGCTTCACCTATAAGGTCATCACGCATTTCGAGTAATTTCTCCCGAAAATACTCTAACTGTTTTTCTTCCATACCGTATAATTCTCCTGATTTTTCCTTAACCCCAATCCCTGACTAATCCCGGGTAAAAGTACCGCTTTTACCACCTGATTTGTGTAATAGGCGAATATTTTCGATAATCATCTTCTTATCAAGCGATTTACACATATCATAAACAGTCAGGGCCGCTATCGAAACAGCAGTAAGAGCCTCCATCTCTACTCCGGTCTTACCGGTAACCTTAACCGAGGCAGTAATCTCTACCGCAGATCTTTCCTGGTCAAACTTAAAACTTATATCACTTCCACTTATAGGAAGAGAATGGGTGAGAGGAATCAACTCATCCACTTTCTTAGACGCCATAATCCCGGCTATACGGGCCGCCCCAAAGACATCACCTTTAGGGACATTATTTTCAGTGAGTAAATCAAAACACTGCCGGGACATAACAATGGAGCCGGTGGCCACAGCTTCCCTGTTTGTATCCTGCTTGTTGCCTACATCGACCATCCGGGCACTGCCTTCTGCATCAAGATGGCTGAACCCGGGGGAATGACGAGTTTCTTCTTCAACCATAATCACTTCTTGCTCTTACTGTTACCATACCCTTTGAAAAACTTCTTGAAAAAATTTTCAGGATAATGGTCGGGATCGCCGGGCTGTGTTTCAGCCAACTTTTTCAAAAGATCTTTCTGTTCCTTGTTCAGTTTTTCAGGGATAAGGACTTTGGCCCGGACCACCATATCACCACGGCCATGCCCCCTCAAATTAGGCACGCCCTCTCCTTTAAGCCTGAAGGTATCGCCGGGCTGGGTGCCGGATTTTACTTCTATCTTTTTCTTGCCGTGGACAGTCGGTACCTCCACCCTGCATCCCAGGCAGGCCTGGGTAATGGTGAGAGGGAGTTCACAGGAGATATTATCTCCATCCCGCTCAAAAAGCTCGTGAGGCTCCACGTGGATAACCACATAAAGGTCCCCGGCTTCACCGCCCCGGCGTCCTCCTTCACCTTCACCCCGTATTCTCATTTTGGCTCCAGTGTCGACTCCGGCCGGGATCTTCAGATTCACTTTTTTGGTTGTTTTGACCAGACCAGTCCCGCCGCAATCATTGCAGGGATCGGTTATAACCTCCCCCTCACCCTGACATTTAGGGCATGGACTACGAACACTGAAAAATCCCTGGGTTCTGGTTACTTGACCGGTACCTCGGCAATTAGGACAGGTTTCAGGCTTATGGCCGGGGCGGATTCCTTTACCCTCGCAGGTCCAGCAGGTATCCCGTTTACTGATCTCTGCTTCCTTCTCCACACCATGAACCGCTTCCATAAAGGATATAGTTATATCATAGCGCAGATCATTGCCTGGAACAGGACCTCGCCTGCCCCTGCGCTGTCCTCCTCCAAAGCCGAATATGTCACCGAATATATCACCAAAACTGGAAAAGATATCCTCAAAATTACCCGGTCCGCTGTAACCGCTGCGGTTTAAACCTTCAGCCCCGAACCTGTCATAAACCTGACGTTTCTCCTGATCACCAAGAACTTCATAGGCCTCGGTGGCAGCCTTGAACTTGTCTTCCGCCTCCTGATCACCAGGATTACGGTCAGGATGGTTTTCCATGGCCATCTTACGGTAGGCCTTTTTTATTTCAGTACCTGAGGCGCTCCGGCTAACTCCCAATATTTCGTAGTAATCTTTATCCATAAATTAACTTACTTAAACCAGATTTATTTTGTTGCAGATTTATCAATGACGGAAGAGTCTTCGGTTTTTTGGCCCTCCTCTTCCGTCAGCTTACTAAACTCCCTTATGTTGTTAAAATTGACCCTGCCTGCGGCAATTTCCCGCAGAGTCGCAACTGCCTCTTTATTCTTTGTTTTAACCAGATAGGGCAGTCCTTTGCGGTGCTGCTTGATTCGGGCTACACCAAGATGGACCAGCCTAAAACGATTCTCGTTGCCGATTTTATCAAGGCAATCTTCTACAGTAATACGGGCCATATCAATTAATTCTCCATATAAAGGTATTTAATATTCAAGTGAGCGGCAATCTCTGTCGATTGACAACTATTATATTCTCCGCTGAACTTAAAACAAGATCAAAAAACATGCAGTGCCTGGCGGCAGATTATGCCTGATAACTGTTACTCTCTTTCACCCCTGCAAGGGGAGTTTCCTGTTTAAAATCTTTTAATTATAATAGCTTTTGGCTGATTAGCAATATTTTTATTTACCAGAGCGGCAAGGCATCCGATTTGCCGGGAGTGACTTCTCCGAAAACCGAAATGGCATAAAAAATGCATTTCAAAAATAACACGCTATATCAAGCAAAATTTTCCGGCAATACCGCCTGACCGATTCCTGATAACTTATCAGGCCGCTGTTGCAGGAAAGCGCCATTTACAGGGTAGGGAGTGAGAAGAGAACATATAATGAGAAAAAGGTTAATCATTTCAACTCTACTGAGTCTGCTATTACTGCTTAACGGAACATCTCCGGCTCTATGGGCTGAAGACGGTTCATACAAGGAACCCTACCGCCATTATCCAGACCAGGAGATTGAAAATAAAACAGAGAACAGCTGGTTGGACCGTCTTGAAGCAATATTTCTGCCATGGCGGGTGAACGAAAAAAGCGGCACTGAAATCAGCTCTGTAAAGGATGCCGACCGTGCCGTCAATTCCCGTGAAGAGTCTCTGATCCCGCATGAAGAAGGAACTGAGCTGAAATTACAGGTCAGGGAACTGGCAAGTCAGATCCTGGCAGATAAAGGGGGAGACTGGGGCAGCCGGGATATTGCAGTGGTGGTAAACACCTTTGTGGACCTTAATCAGCTGTACAAGACTTCTGACCTGGGCCGGCTTTTAACAGAACAAATGATAGGCGAGCTCCAGAAAAAAGGAATAAAAGTTATTGATGTCAGACTTTCCAACTCCCTTCAGGTTAAGGAAGGGCTGGGAGAATACGGCCTGTCAAGGGAGATGGATGAGCTCAGCTATGTTCACAGTGCCCAGGCCCGCCTGGTAGGAACCTACAGTGCAGCGGAAGACCAGATAGTGATTAATGCCAGACTACTGCACCAGGAAGACGGCCGGGTGCTTTCTTCCGGAACTATTATCTTAAATAAAAACCGAATGATAACCCAGCTACTAAAAAACAGCGGGTGGCCGGTCCCAGAGCGGCAGGCCGTAATGATAGAGTCATTTGATAAGATCAACCCTGCACGCTAACAAGGCCTATGCGATCCAAGTGTCAATTTTATATCACAGTGTCTCTTTTGCTGACCATACTGTTTACAGGATGCACTTCTGTTTTTCCCCGCCATGAACCTGTAGAGAAAAACAGTTACGACGAATACGCCAGGAAGTGCTATGGCTTGGCGGTCAGCTATATGGAGGAGTCACGCTATGAATTGGCCCGGCAGCAATTCTCCCTGGCTGCGGCCAGTGCGGTTTCAGAGCCTTTATATCTCAAAGCGGCCGAAGGGGTTCAACGAGCGGAACAGTTTATTAAGCACCAGAGATAAGGTATGGTCTACATCCAACTGTGAGGAGTGGAAAAGGTTATAAGCCGGAATTCAGTTGTGCGGAGCATAAAGAAAAAAACAAGATACGCCTTACAATGAACCTAATAAAAGTTAAAAATCTTCCGGGTATCCTCTCAGTTTTACTGATTTCAGTGGCTCTATTAATTTCCTGCTCAACCCTGGAAGAAGAGCCCCGGCTGGGCCGGAATAATGAAAACTTCTTCGGCTTCAGCAAGATAATTGCCGATGAACTGCTGGCCAGTGGCACAGGGGACTTGAATAAAAATGGTCCGATAATTTTAACCTCCTTTGTCAACCTCAACGACCTCTACCAGACTTCCGGATTCGGAAGATCCATGACAGAAGCCCTTTCTACAGAACTCTTCCAGCAGGGCTACAAAACTCTGGAGATCCGCAAGACCCCGAAGATTTACGTAAAAAACGGCAAAGGAGAATTGAGCCTTAGCCGTGATGCCTCCCTGCTGGCTCGCCAGCATAACGCTCGGGCCATTCTGACCGGGACCTATTCTCTTACCCCTACCACGGTCATTTTAAATGTCAAAATTCTATCGGCTTTTTCAAGAGATGTTCTGTCCGCTGCTGCCCTGGAAATAAAGCGTACCGACAATATTGATTATCTTCTTACCAAAAATAGAGAAACGACAATAGGACAGATGTCTGCTTATGAGAGATAAAAATTCATGGATGTCTTCCTTCAGCGGCAAAATTTTGCCGGCCTTTCTTCTGACAGCAGTTCTTATCGGTTGCTCCCCCTCACTGCCCGGGAAGCCGGGACAGGACCCGTCAATCACCTCATATAATCCCAGAGTCTATATACACCCGGCTTCTGCTGATCTGAGCCAGGCCTCAGTTGCAGTCCTTCCTTTCCAGATCCCAGCCGATATGGAGTCAGTCAGAGGAAGGGAGATAGCCGCCCTGTTCCAGCAAACTATGCTTGAAAAACAGGTCTTTCATAAGGTAAAGCTTACTCCGGACCGTTATGGTACTGTAGAAGAAGCCATGGAAATCGCCAGGGGAGAACAGGTAGACCTGGTTCTGGCAGGGGAGGTTAATCAGATAATTTCCGGCAGCAGCCTGGGCGGGGGGCGACTCAACTTATCCCTGCGGATTATTGACCTGGATAGCTCCGACACCGTCTGGTATATTGAACAGACAGTGGATCAGGATATAGCTTATCCGGAAAACTCTATGATAGACAGGCTGAAACGGATATTTTCCACATCCCGAATGCCGGAGAAAAAGGTGGTCCCAACAGTTCCGGTTATGTTGACCCGGATTTCGCAGGATATCTGTCGGATAATAAAAGCCGGACACTATCCGGTTTCTCCATCCCTCAGCAGATAGCCCCTAAAACAGTTTATAAGAAGAATCCGCCGCTTATTTTAGCCGCTCCTGCAAGCTCCGTACCTCCACTTTCCGCTCAATTCCAGGCGTATCAGGACAAATCATCCAGGTGCTGGACCACCACCGCCTGATCTCTTGCAGAAATCCTTCTTAATTAGTATCCTGTATCGACCGCTTACCAGTTACCAGAAATTTTACTTTTCAACCGGCAAAAGTTCCTCCTTATATGGAAATATATACCGATCTATCCGAGATAAAAAAGCCGTTTAAAAAACCGATCGTAACCATCGGCAACTTCGACGGCGTTCATGTGGGTCATCAGATATTATTTTCCGAAGTTGTGAGCCGGGCTTACAAAGAGAAGGGGACCGGTGTGGCTGTAACTTTCAATCCCCACCCCCTCAAAGTAGTAAGACCCGATATCGGCCTCAAGTTGATATCGACCTGTGATCAGAAAAGAGAACTGATTGAAATGGCAGGCCTGGATATCCTGATTATTCTTCCCTTCACCAGACAGCTGGCCGAAATTCCAGCAGAAAAATTTATTGATGATATCCTGATTAAAACGATAGGTGTCCAGCAGTTAATCGTGGGTTATGATTACGCCTTGGGCAAGGGAAGAAAAGGCGATATCTCTTTTCTTAAAGAACAGGGACGCCGAAAAGGTTTCCCGGTGACGGTGGTGGAGCCCTTTTACGTAGACGGAATTCTGGCCAGCAGCACCAAAGTCAGGGAACTGGTGACCGCCGGGGAGATGCAGAAGGTAAAAAAAATTCTGGGTCGTTATTATCAGATCCGCGGTCAGGTTAAGCAGGGCAAACAGCGCGGCGGCCCACTCCTGGGCTTTCCCACCGCCAATCTGGAGATAGACAGCGACGACCTCTGCCCCAGGCACGGGGTCTACGTAACCCAGGTGGTATACAAGGGCAAATGCTACGGCGGAGTGCTGAATATAGGCTACAACCCCACTTTTTCCGAAGACAAGATATCAGCCGAAACCCATATCTTCGACTTTGACCAAGACATCTACGGCCAGGATTTAAAGATTAACCTGCTGGCCTTTTTGAGACCCGAGAAAAAGTTTTCCGGCCCGGAAGAACTGGCCAAGCAGATCACCGAAGACGTGGCCCAGGCCAAAAAAATTCTGGCGGATGCGGAAAAGGAATTGCTCCTTTCCTGTGAAGAGAAGTACAACCGGTGAGCTGCTCATCAGGTAGCAGTACCAGATGTTAAAAGGAAATTATTATTTAATCTAATTTATTGCTTTAATCGGCGATTCATAATTTCTGCCGCTATGTCCGGTAGTCGGCATTGATCCGGACATAATCGAGACTCAAATCGCAGGTGTATATTTTTTTCCCTGCTCCTCCCTGTTTCAGGTCAATTACCACCCGGAAATGATCGTTCCGTAAAACCCCGGCTGCCTTGGTCTCCTGATCACGCCCTAACCCAACTCCTTTTTCCACAAGAAGAACATCATCGAAACTGACTGACACCTCCTCCGGATCGAATTCAGCTCCTGAACGACCCAGAGCGGCCATAATCCTGCCCCAGTTGGGGTCTTCCCCGAAACAGGCGGTTTTAAAAAGACTGGAATCCGCGACAGTCCTGGCCGCCAGGTCAGCCTCATCTTCACTGGCCGCCCCTCTTACCTCCACAGTGATCAACTTGGTTGCCCCCTCTCCGTCCCGGACAATGTCAAGGGCCAAATCCAGAAGGAGAAGGGAGAGCGCCTCTTGAAAAATCTCGGCGTCAGCCGAATCCCGGTGGCTTATAAGGGGATTGGCAGCCAGGGAGTTGGCCATAATCAGAACGCAGTCATTGGTGCTGGTGTCACCATCCACGGTAATACTATTAAAAGAATGATAAACACTTTCCTTCAAAACAGATTGGAGAACAGCCGGAGCAACCGCAGCATCAGTGACCACAAAACCAAGCATAGTGGCCATATCGGGCCTGATCATGCCGGAACCTTTGGCCAGTCCGGTCATGGTAACCTGCTTCCCCCCAAGCTCCAGGGTCCTGCTCCTGATCTTCGGGAAAGTATCCGTCGTTATCATGGCCCTGGCCACATCAGGCAGGCCATCAGGACCCAAACCGGGAATTAGGAGAGGTATGGCCTTTTCAAACAGAGAGATATCCAGCTCCTCGCCTATCACGCCGGTGGAGGATACCAGAACCTGACTGTCCGCCACCTGCAGATGATCAGCAGCCAGAGAACTCGTCTGCCGGGCGGCTTCCATCCCCGCAGGCCCGGTACAGGCGTTGGCAACTCCGCTGTTCACCAAAATGGCCCGGGCAGTTCCCTCCTCAAGTCTGGCCATATCCAGAAGAACAGGGGCCGCCTTTACCCTGTTAGTGGTAAACACTCCGGCTGCCGCAGCAGGAACCTCCGAATAAATCAAGCCCAGATCGAGGCGGTCTTTCCCTCTTATGCCGGCCTTTACCGCGCCGGCCCTGAAACCGGGTACGTTCATTATGCCGTCCTGCCGCAGCATTTTTTATATTTTTTGCCACTGCCGCAGGGGCAGGGTGAATTTCTCCCCACTTTTTCCCCCTTGCGGACAGGCTGTTGCTGATCCTCGGTTTCATCTTTTTCTCCCCGGGTCATCCGGGCTTCCCGATGCAGATCTCTTTGCTCCCTTTCCAGCTCAGGCGCTTCCTCCTCCCGGGCCAGCTGGACTCGCAGGAGGGTAGTAACGGTCTGCTCCTTCACCCTTTCAATCATGGCCATAAACATATTATAGCCTTCCTTCTTATACTCATCCAGGGGGTTTTTCTGGCCGTAGCCTCTGAGACCTATACCCTCTTTGAGATGGTCCATGTTAAGGAGATGATCCTTCCAGTGGGTATCAACCATCTGCAGCAGAATATAATGTTCGATCTTCCGCATGTTCTCAGGGCCAAATTCTCTCTCTTTGGCCTTGTAAAGCGACCTCACCGTTTCCAGAAGCTTCTCCCTGAAGGAATCGGGACTGAGGCCCTCTTTTTCCTCGTCGCTCCAGTCCAGATTAAAGCCCAGGCTGGACTGGACCTGTTCGGCAATGCTGTCCCAGTCCCAGTCCCTGGAAGGGGTGGCATCACTTATGAATTCTTCTGCCACCGCAGAGGTAACATCCTCCATCATATCGTCAATAATGCCGCTAACATCCTCGCTTTCCAGAACCTCCCTGCGCTGACGGTAGATAACCTCACGCTGCATGTTCATTACATCATCGTATTCCAGCAGGTGCTTACGGATATCAAAGTTATGACCCTCCACCTTGCGCTGGGCATTTTCAATGGCCCTGCTGATCATACTGTGTTCAATGGGGTCATCTTCCTCCATTCCGACCCTTTCCATGATACTCGAAATTCTCTCTGATCCGAAAATCCTGAGTAAATCGTCTTCCAGGGAAAGATAGAACCTGGAGGAGCCGGGATCACCCTGTCGTCCTGACCTGCCCCGCAGCTGATTATCGATTCTTCTCGACTCGTGGCGGCTGGTGCCCAGGATATGGAGACCTCCCAAATCAGCCACTCCCTCGCCGAGCTTGATATCTGTTCCGCGCCCGGCCATATTAGTGGCAATGGTGACCCTTCCTTTTTCACCGGCCTCGGCAATAATCTCCGCCTCTCTGGCATGATTCTTGGCATTTAAAACCGAATGCCTGATCTTCACCTTCTCCAGCATCCTGGCGAGCATCTCCGAGGTGTCGATATTGGTAGTACCAACCAGAACGGGCCTTCCCTGATCATGGAGTTCCTGGATCTCCCTGACCACCGCTCTGAACTTGGCTTTAGTGTTTTTGTAAACAACGTCAGCGTAGTCCTCCCTGATCATGGGGTGATGGGTGGGAATAACTGCTACATCCAGGTTGTAGATTTTCTTGAATTCCGCTGCCTCTGTATCCGCGGTTCCGGTCATACCAGCCAGTTTATCGTACATCCGGAAATAGTTCTGAAAGGTTATCGAGGCCAGGGTCTGATTTTCCTTTTCCACCTTGACCCCTTCCTTGGCCTCCAGAGCCTGATGAAGTCCGTCGCTGAACCGGCGTCCCGGCATGGCCCGACCGGTGAATTCATCCACAATAACCACTTCTCCGTCATTAACCAGGTAATCCACATCCCGCTGAAAAAGGGAATGAGCCTTAAGGGCCTGATTAAGATGATGCAGCCACTCTATGTTCTTGGGATCGTAGAGGTTGTCCACTCCGAGGAGTTCTTCCCCTAAAGCTATTCCTTCCTCGGTCATGCTCAGAGATTTAACCTTTTCATCAACGGTGTAGTGAACATCAACTTTGAAGTTATGGATAATCCTGTCAACCCGTTGGTAAAGTTCAACTGACATCTCCGACGGTCCGGAAATAATCAGAGGGGTCCGGGCCTCATCTATGAGAATGGAATCAACCTCATCCACAATGGCAAAGTTGTAATCCCGCTGACAGAAATCCTCCTTGCTGAACTTCATATTATCCCGGAGGTAGTCAAAACCGAACTCATTGTTAGTCCCATAGGTCACATCAGCATGATAGGCCTCCTTGCGGGCCTGATCATCCATATCATGGGTTATGAATCCGGTGGAAAGCCCTAAGAACTGATAAATGCCCGACATCCATTCAGCGTCCCTTTTGGCCAAATAATCGTTTACCGTTACCACATGGGCCCCTCTGCCGGAAAGGGCATTAAGATAAACCGGCATGGTGGCTGCCAGAGTCTTACCTTCACCGGTCTTCATCTCAGCGATCTTTCCCTGGTGCAGGACTATCGCCCCAATGAGCTGAACGTCAAAAGGACGCAACCCCAGAACCCGGCGCGAAGCCTCCCTGACTACGGCAAAGGCATCTACCATCAAATCATCCAGGGTTTCTCCGGATTCCAGGCGATTTTTAAATTCCACTGTTTTGCCAGCCAGTGCACTGTCATCAAGCTCCTGGATTTCCGGTTCAAGACGATTGATTCCGTCGACCAGGGGCTGCATCCTCTTTAGCTCCCGCTCATTCTTGCTGCCGAATATCCTGGTCAGAATACTGTCAAACATATTTACTCCTCACTTCCCCACAACATGGCTTCTTCCTTGCAATCCGGAAACTTGTGACAATTGATACAGTCTCTCCAGACTTTATGGGGAAGATAATTTTTATCAATGGGTTTGAATTGCAACTTACTAAAAAATTCAGGGGTATAAGTCAAGGTAAACACCCTGTGTACCCCCAGCTCCTGTGCTTCCTGAAGACAGGCATTCACCAGTCCGGTTCCGATTCCCAATGAATGGGAATCTCTCCGTACAGCCAATGAACATATTTCAGCCAGATTATACCAGCATATATGCAGAGCGCAGACACCAAGAACAACCTCAGTTTCATCTCGGGGTTCAGCATATACCTGAAAATCACGAAGATGGTCGTATAGTGAGCTGAAAGACCTACCCAAAAGCAGATCCTTTTCAGCATAATAACTGAGGAGATCGTAGATCACCTGTACGTCTTCCATTTTCGCTTTACGAATCATGGCCTTCCTTCATTTCAGGCAGCGGTATTATATGGGCCCTGACTTTCTCACTGCTTTCCACTGTATCAGCCATAGTCCTGGCCCGGGCAAACTCATTAAAACGGCCGATAAATATCCGGTAAGAACGACCCTCTTCCGGAGAACGGTAAAAAGAATCATAACCTTTTGCCTGCCAATCCATAACAAGGTTGTCGGCCTTTCCCCTGCTGTCTGTTGAAGCAACCTGAATGGAGAAAACAGGGTCTTCCGGAGGTGCGCTCCTGTCTACCGGTCCAACCTTTTTCTTCACCGCCGAATCCTTCTGCCCCAACTCCTTTATTGACCGCTCCACATACCGGGGGGATCCAGAGGAAATACGGTCCTTGCCCCTGTCAGCAATAAACACAGTCTGACCTGCCCAGATGCCGAAGAGAAACATCCATAAAAAAATGCAGAAAAGGACCACACCCAGACCGAAAAACCCCTTAAGACTAAGCTCAAAACGGAAACGTTTCCCTTTTTTCTGTGCTTTCTTTCTGGCCATAATAATCAAGGCTAAAGGTATTAAAGGTCCGGGGCACAAGGAGACAGTTGCAAATGCCCTCCTTCCTTAGTCATAAGCCTTCCGCATTTACTGTCTACATGGATTCCGGGGCGCTCATCCCCAGAAGAGTCAAGCCGTTGCCTAAAACTATACCCAAGGCTTCAATCAGCCAGAGCCGGGCCCGCGTCAGTTCCAAATCTTCCGAGACAATACGGTGCTTATTATAGTAACTATGGAAAGCTCCTGCAAGCTCCTGGAGATAGAAGACGATGCGGTGGGGAGCCAGATCATCTGCCGCCTCCCGAATCAGGGTGGGATAAGCAGCCAGCATCTTGAGAATTTTCTGTTCTTCAGGGCAATTCAACCTGTCAAGAGGGGTGGAAGCAATATCACCGGCTGCTACCCCTTCCTCTCCCGCCTTACGCTTAATACTTCTTATACGGGCGTAACCGTACTGAACATAATAAACCGGGTTTTCCTGCCCCTCTTTAGTGGCCAGATCCAGATCAAATTCCAGCTGACTGTCAGCCTTGCGCATCAGAAAGAAAAAACGGAGGACATCAACCCCGACCTCGTCTAATATTTCATCCACAGTGATGAAATTCGCTTTCCTGGTGGACATCTTGACCTTTCTGCCCTCGCGCATAAGAGTTACAAACTGATGAAGAACAACAGTAACCAGGGAATCATCATAGCCCAGAGCCTTCACCCCCGCCAGGACATCAGGTACGGTGGCAATATGATCAGCCCCGAAGATATCAATCAGCCTGTCATAGCCACGCTTGAACTTCTCCCTGTGATAGGCGATATCAGGCAGGCGATAGGTGGGTTCTCCAGTGCTTTTAATTATCACCCGGTCCTTTTCCTGGCCGAATGCCGTAGATTTAAACCAGACCGCTCCATCCTGATCGTAAACCAGTTCCTTCTCTCTGAGGGTGGCCACTACATCATCTACCAGGCCTTTTTCATAAAGCGATCTTTCATTATAGTAAGTATCAAAGAATATTCCCAGTCTTTTCAGGGTACCGTCAATATCTGCAAAGATCTCCTTTTCCGCCACTTCCACGAAAGGGGCCAGATCCTGACAGTCTTTAAGGCTGTCCCCCCTTCTTTCTCTCAGCAAGCGGGCAATATCCCGTATATATTCCCCCTGATAGCCTTCTTCAGGGAACTGAACAGGGAGGCCAAGCTCTTCCAGATACCTGGCCCGGACAGATTCACCAAGAACTCTCATCTGCCGGCCCCCGTCATTGTAGTAATATTCGCGGTCGACCTCAAATCCGCGGGCCTCCAGGAGGCGACATATGGCATCGCCGAGAACGGCCTGACGGCCATGACCTATACTTAAGGGACCGGTGGGATTGGCACTGACAAATTCCACCAGGACCTTCTGCTCATTTTTTTCCGAAGCCTTTCCAAAATTGTCCCCGGCTTTGACAACTTCGGGAATTACTCCTGGCCAGATAGAATCTTTGAGGAAAAAATTGATAAAACCGGGGCCGGCTATCTCGATTTCAGCAAACATGCCTGTATATTCTTTCAGGAGACTGACCATTTTTTCAGCAATATCCCTGGGACCAACTTTGGCACCGGTGTTTCTCTTTATCTGACCGGCTATAACCATGGCAGCGTTGGTGGAAAAATCTCCCTGACCTTCATATTTGGGCTCTTCAACCGTATAATCAAAGGCATCCCCGGGCCACCAGTCCCTGGCCACACCCGCCCTGAAACACTCGTCAATATGCTTTTTTATCTGTGCTTTAATCATTAATCTATCCAAAGATAATTAATATTTTGATATTTCACTAAAAACTCCGGGACCAGGTAAAAATCATTCTTAACCGTAACTTCCAGACCGAATACAGCCAGAGAAACCTGTCCCGATATTTACCTTAAATTATCCATGAAGTACATGAAGTAAAAGAAAATATGGGAAAAATCTTCGTACTCTTTGTGGAGACCGTCTGATTTGCGGAGGACCCCGGCTTTTGCAGGATTTAGGTCGAAAAATCAGCGTTAATCCGCGTAAATTTGCGATTTATATTTTTGCCATATTACCCCGATCACAAATCCAATTTATTCAGATACCTTCTGTAATTCAAGTTTCCAAAGAGGCAGAGCACTTCATAATTAAGGGTCCCCATCCAGCCGGCAATCTCGTCGGCATCAATTGCCTCCTCACCCTGCTCTCCCATAAGTACGACCTCATCCCCCGGCCTGACTTCGCCGGGAAGATCTGTAACATCCAGAACAGTCACATTCATACATATCTGTCCCACCTGGGGAACCCTTACACCATGGACAAGAGCCTGAGCCCGGTTAGAAAGAAGGCGCAGGTATCCTTCATTATAACCCAGAGGTATAAGAGCCAGCCTGGAAGGACGATTAGTCCGGTAGCTGTGACCATAACTTATACCGGTGTCCGCTGGGACCTGTTTTACCTGAAAGATCTCTGTTTTAAGGGACATAACCGGCTTAAGCCCGGGTAAACAACAGTTATTCTTATCCGGCAGATAGCCGTAAAGCGAGATACCCGGCCGCACCTTATCCCAGTGCATTTCCGGAAATCTTACCATAGCTGCAGTATTGGCAATATGGGCCTCTCCCTGTAGAAGGCCGCCGCGAAGATCGCGGCACACCGTCCTAAAAATCTCATGCTGCCTGAGGCTTCCCTGGATATCTGCCGCGTCAGCAGCAGGAAAGTGACTCATAAGGCCGGCCAGATATATGCCGTCAGTTTCCCTTATTATCTGAAGAAGTTCAGGAATACGATCCGGGTAAACACCGGATCGCCCCATTCCTATATCCACTTTCAAGTGCAGGCCGATGTTCACCCTTCTACCCCTGGCAGAGGATGCCACCATTTTCAGCTGCTCCGGATCAAATACTACGGGCTGCAGAGCAAATTCAACGATTTCACGGCATTCATCCTGCTTAAACCCCAGAAAGACAACTATATCCCCCTTAATCCCCATCTCTCTGAGAATAACACCTTCTTCTACATCGGCGACGCAGAATCCATCTGAACCCACACTTTGAAGGCTTTCAGCCACTTCCTTTATCCCATGGCCATAACCATCAGCCTTGACTACAGCAAGAACTCCCGTATTCTCTCCCAGAAACTCCCGGATGAGACGATAATTGTCCTTCAAGGCGGCCAAATCTATCTCCACCCGGTTACGGGGAAACGGGGGAACCTTCTCAACTTGCCTACTAATCATCTTTTCTGACCAATTCCTCTCTCCAAGCCTTCCAGAAGACAGCGCTGCCAATAAGCATGGCCAGCCCGACCCCTGAAATTACTACACTGTAAACGGCTTGGAGCTGACAAAACAGGCGAAGAAAAACACCCAGTACGATCATGGCGGCTATCAATATCCAGGTGCGTAGCGGGAAAAGAGAACAAATAAAGACCTTCCCCTCGAGACCCGTTATCCTTGATACATTATTATGGGCAACATTCCTGAATACAGCGAAAAACTTTATAAGTCCCAGAAACAGGATAAAAAAAAGCAGTGAATATTGGGACCCTGAAATCAGATAAACAGACCCCTTAATCATCAGCATGAAGCCGATAAGAGTCCATATCAGGGCAGAGGCCAAAAATTGCCCCTTTCTGGATAAAGTCAAACTTGAAAATAGATGAGACATGAATAAAAAAAGCCCGTCTTCTTATCCAGAAGACAGGCTTTGCTTTATCTACCAGGTCACCCCGGTAAAAATAATTATTCTTCTGTTACTGTGATGGCGCCCTCGGGGCAAACCTCAACGCAAGTCTCACAGCCCAGGCATTCATCCATATTAACAGGCTCAGCCTTGCCATCTACCATTTCCAGAACGTCTGCGGGACATGCATTTACACATTCCTCATCGCCTGTACACTTATCTTTGTCTACAGTTACTTCCCATGCCATAATGAGTACCTCCTATCAAATTAATATTAAAGAATTATTGGCATCCTTGTTAAAGTGTATTCGTCTATCTAAAATCAAATAATACTTCTGAGACTAAAACTTCAATTAAATTATCATAACTTGTTTGTCAACATAAATTTATACTTGGCAATCGACCCTGTATCAAATTCACAAGTCCCCGGCTGTGCAGTCAAATATCATAGTTTTACAACCTGTTCAGAACCTTTTTACCGCCCTGAACCCCCTACTTTCCAATCATAAGGCATTGAACTGTCAACCCTCTTGATTGACAAGAACAGAATACTACCTTATTCTGCATTCAGCCAACAAGAAACTGATTATAAATATTATTAGTAATACTCATTTGTCAAGCCGGGAAAAATTACAATAAACAGACAATACCTGCCCGGTTTGCCCAAAATAAATCCTATGGGGTACTATTATGTATAGTCTGTTCTTCAGGAAACTGAAAATTTCCTTAATACCGCTCGTCTTTATTACATTTATTATCGGAAGCGGCTGTTCCACTCAAACAATACCCAAAGCCGGAATATTTGAGGCAAATGATAATACCCAGATCGTCAAGGGTGTGGCCGCAAGAGTTGAGGAGGACAGCCTAATAGTGCAATACTCCCGCGACGACACCATCCGGCTGGAAACCAGTGAAGATATGGTTCTGAAGGGGTTTCCCTCCATATGGGCAATAGAGACTGATCAACCTTTAAAAATTAACTACAGGACGACGGGCAAAAGGAATATTATTATCAGCATCACCAAGGTTCCCCGCCTGGGCTGCTGAAGGCTAAGAAAGCAGGAATATACCTGACTCTTGCGAGCTATCACAGAAAAACTTTCCAGCCCTATAACAAGGAATTAGCCTAAAGATCTTATCAAGATAAAATTGCTGACACAGGAGAGACACCTTGAAAAGTCAAAATAAAAAATCAAAGTCCAAAAACAAGTACAACCGGCAACAAAAGGCCCTGAAATCAGAAGAGGCAATGATCCAGGGGATAGTTGAAGGCAGCCCCGAGGCTGTAGGAATTGCAGTTATCAGGCTGGATTGCGGCTGCAGAAAGATGGCGGCTGTTGACAAGGACGGGGAGGCTGCCAGCAAGGTGATAATCTACCGCGACGAATCCCAGTCAGTATGTGAGCAGTGCCAGACGGATAACGGGGCCTTTATGAGAGTTAAGGAGGAATTCATTCACTGGCTGGATTCAGATCTTTCAGATGATGCTAAACAGTCAATCGTAACCAAGGTTCTGGGCACCCAGGTCAACCATTAGAGTTTTTGAATTGGCGGGCCTTCTCCACAAGGCCTTCGGCCCACTCCGGGGTGGCAAGGGCATGAATATGAGTGTACAGGGCCAGGACGTTTCTGTAGGACAACCCGTCCCTCTTCTCAGCCAAACCCACACCACGTTCCACTGAAAAACTCATGGTTTGCGTCTTACCTGACCAGGCAGCAATCCTGCTGTAACGGAACTCATGTCCCCTTATCACTGTTCCTTCCTCATAAAAGGGGTTGCCGTTCAGGGCCCGCAGGACCGTATAGCCGTGGGCCTGGGGTTTGGCCTCCAGGCTAAACTTTACCGGGAATACACCGGTCAGGGGAAATTCTCCCTCCTCCAGGATAATGCTTTCGCCGAGATAGATAAGGCCCCCGCATTCCGCATAAACCGGCAGGCCTTTCCTGGCCCACTGCTTTAATGACTCGCGGAAGGAAAGATTAACTGAAAGGTCCCTGGCACTGGTTTCCGGGAAACCGCCGCCAATATACAGGCCATCAAGTACGGGTAATTCCCTGTCTGTCAGCGCATTCAAGGTGACGATCTCTGCTCCCCGTTCTTCCAGGGCCAGTATATTATCGGGATAGTAGAACTGAAAGGCTTCATCCCTTATAACCCCTATCCTGACGTCCTTTGATATGTTTGTTCGTGAATATAACCGCCTGAATCCTTTTTTTTCTGCAGAGGAATCAGCCATTGACTCCTTGATTCGCTCCAGGTCGCAACTGCTCTCCACTTTTTCCGCCAATTCCGCCACTGTCTCTTCCACCCCGGCATACTCCTGAAAGGGAGTTACCCCTAAATGCCTCATGGGAAATACATCCCGGGGCATCCTCTCAAGGGCCCCCAGGACAGGGACTGAAGTATACTCTTCCACAGCCTCCCTGATCACCTTTTCATGTCTGTTTGATCCTATCCTGTTCAAGATGACCCCCTTAATATCAAAACCGGGGGAAAAATGGCAACAGCCATAGACCATAGCAGCCACGGTTCTGGTTGTCTTGGTGCAGTCAACCACCAGCAAAACCGGTAGCCCCAGGAGGGTGGCAAGCTCTGCCGTACTGTAGGTTCCTGCACTGTCGACCCCGTCAAAAAGCCCCCGATTCCCTTCGATTACGGCGTAATCTCGACCCTGACAGTGGTTGATAAAAGCTTGAACGATGGTTTCATCTTCCATGAGATAGGGATCGAGATGAAAACAGGGGGCACCGGCAGCCTCTCCCAGCCAACCGGCATCTATATAATCAGGTCCCTTTTTGAAAGGAACTACACTATCGCCTCTTTCCCTCAGGGCTGCGGCAAGGCCAACCGCCACTACGCTTTTACCGGCTCCTCCACCGAGTCCGGCAATTACAACACCTTTTGTCATATCTTTGAATCCCGATTTCTGGTATCTGCGATTGATTGCTGGACAACACAATAACTGTCTTTAACAGTATCTATACCTGACATTAATTTGCCAAAAGGTCAAGCTGCCTCCGCGAGCCCAACAAACTTATTATTACCGTCTTGATCTTAATCCTTTTTCTGATTATTGTAATTCGAAATGTGGTTAAACAATCAAATAGCAGTCTGGATTGAGGGATTTAAAAATGAGTGAAGAACTTCAGCATAAAGATATTAACAAGGTTATTGAAGAACTGGAACAGACCTGTCAGGAAAACCCTGAGTCGGTGATGGCCCATCATAAGCTGGCCCTGGTTTATCACAAAGCCGGCAGGATTGAAGAGGCCATAGATGAATTTAATAACTGTCTGAAAATCGATGACCAGGCGGCAGATATCTATGTTAATCTCGGGGCTCTGTTTTATGAGCAGAACAGACTGGATGATGCCCTGGAAGCTAATCGGAAGGCTGCAGCTTATACTACCCAGCCTGCCAGGGCTCACTGCAACATCGGTCTCATCATGCAGCAGCAGGGAAAAGAGCAGGAGGCCATAGAATATTACCTGAAGGCCACTGAAAGTGATCCTGACCTGGGTTTCGCCTGGGTAAATCTGGCCTCCTCCCATATTATGACCGGTAATTTTGACAAAGCTCTTGAAGCCGCCGAAAAAGGAGTGGAAAAATCACCGGAGTTTCCTTTAGCCCATAATAACCTGGCTGTGGCTTATTATTACAACGGCGACTACAAACAGGCCCAAAAAGAGGCGAAAAAAGCCAAAGAAATGGGATACACTGTGGAACCTGCTTTCTTCAAAGCCATAGAGGAAGCGCGTAACAACCAGGCAGATACCTGATGGCTAAAAACCCCGTTATAAAAGTCAAGCCTTGGTGCCCCTTCTGCGGCAAAGACGTGGAACAACCTCAGGCACCTGCACAGCGTAAAATGGACGAATTCCCAATGGGTTCGTGTCAATGTGGGGCACTTTACGTAAGCGACGCCACCGGACATAACCTTGGCTCCGCTCTCATTGAAGCTCTGGTTCATGCCTGTAACGACAATTGGGACCTGGCCTGGGAACTGGTTCATGAGGAAGATTATCTCACCGGCAGGGTGGAGAACTATGATGAGGAGTCTCATCAGGTAGTTGAAACCAGGGAGCTTGACGGCCGCACCGTCCGAGGGACTTTGTATTTTGTCCGTCTCAACGAGGAAGCGGCAGCTTTAGTAGGAGACAAGTATGAGGTTATTCCGGAATCTGATATCCCCCCGGAACCTGTCCGGGATCCGAAGAGAAAACGGAAAAGGGCGAATAAGACTGAAGTAAAGAAGCTTGTGAAGCAAGGCAATATTGATGAACTGGTCGCCTTGGCCATGGATCATACCCAGACTCTGCGCTTTCTCCAGAGGCTGCTTTACGATTTTGACAAAGACTTCCGCTATCACTGCGCCCATGTCACCGGCTTGGTATGTGCCAGGCTTTCCACCCGTAAACCAGGTAAAGTGAGTGACCTCCTGCACCGGATGTTTGAGGCCTGCGTTGATTCCGCAGCTGCCCATTGGGGCCAGCTTGAAGGGATCGGCGCAATTATAGCAGCCAGGCCCAGCCTATTCGGCGGGTTTACCAGACATCTCTTAATGCACAGGAATGTACCCTCCAGTCGGATCCAGGTCTTGTGGGCTCTGGGGACTATTGCCGAGAAACGCCCCGACATTGTCCGGGAAACCCCCTTTTACAGTCTCTTTGATTTCCTGAATACAGATGATCCTGACCTCCTCGGTCATGCCCTGAGGCTTTTCGGACGAATCAGAGCCACCGAAGTCGAAAAAAGAATCAGCGAACTCACCCGGGATTCAAGACCTCTGACTATCTACGAAGAGGGGAAGCCGGTTTCGACCACAGTGGGTGAACTGGCAAAAACCGCTGTTCAGCAGATCACCCCCCAATCTACTCTGGAAAACAAACAAAAGATCGGAGAAAATACCTGATGAATATCCCCCAGAAAGAACCCATAGACCAACAGGAAGACAAAAGCCAGGCCCAGCTTGATTACGAACAGGGCCTGGAACATCTGGAGAACGAAGAGCTAACCCTGGCAGCCAACATGTTCCACAATGCCCTTATAGGCTATGAACTTGACGATAATGAGCACGGTATTGCCAATGCTGCTGCCCGGCTGGGTGATGTATGCCACCACAATCAGGAATATGACAAGGCTCTGGAACACTATGAAAGGGCCTATAAAATCTGCCAGAAGGAAAGCGACCGCTTCAGCCTCTTTACCCTTGAACAGAAACAGGCCCGTCTCTATCTGGAAAAAGAGGACTACAAGGAAGCCCTGCGCCGCTATGTTGAGGTTATGGATGAATTTGAAGCCTTGAGAAATCCAGGCGGGGTTGTGAATACCCTGGAAATACTCGCAGAGATTTACCTGAAGATCGGGGATAAAGACAATGCTGCCGAGGCCTATAAGACAGCAGCCTCAATCCATAAGAATTTCAAGCACGTTGATGTAGCTGACGAACTTATGCAGAAAGCGGAAGATATTAAAACCTCTTAACTATCTCCTTAAGAAAAGTACCCTTAAGATTAAGAAAATCGAGTAGGGTGAAGCGGGGTGATCAACTCCGCTTCATCCCTCTCACAGAA
>JBKHJR010000046.1:0-23180 GCA_046537975.1 Desulfurivibrionaceae bacterium | reverse complement strand
GAGTGAGGGTGAGGCTTTAAAAGTGGAAAGTGGATAGTGGAGAGCCAAAAGCGCATTCTGCGCAGATTCCTTTTCAGGTTAATTTGCCTTCTGGTATTTCTGGGCCTGTTAGGTTTCTGCTATAGAGTTTTTAACCGGGAGACTGTTGAGGAAAAACCTGAATCGGTTGTTACCAGTAAAACAGCTGAAATTGAGGTCAGGAGGGGAAGTCTTCTGGATAGGTCCGGCAATCCCCTGGCTGCAAGTCTTGTGGATTCGTCCATTTATGTGACGCCCAGGGAGTTTTCCGATATCGCCGGCATTACGGAAAAGCTTGCCGAACTGCTAAGCCTCGACCCGGAAGATCTTTTATCTGAATTAAAGACCCAGAAGAGTTTTATCTGGCTGGCAAGACATGTGCCTTACAAAACAGCGCAAAAAATTGAAGATCTTAATCTGTCCGGTGTATATGTTGATCATAAGGTAAAAAGAGTATATTCTCATAATTTCAAGGTTCCCGCCATCATCGGCGAAGTAAGTCAGGAGGAGGGACTTTCCGGGCTTGAATATTATTATAATGATCTGCTTCTGGGTGGTAATGGAAATGGGGAGCAACCCAGGGATCTGTTTTTGACACTGGACCTGGATACTCAGGTTCTGCTGGAGGAAAAGTTGTCAACCCTGTTGGCTGAGTTTAAACCTGAAAAAGCAGGCCCGAGGCAGCGGGTATCTGTTAAGGGTATAGTTATGAATTCCAAGACCGGGGGAATTGTGGCCTGTGCTCAAAAATCATCAGGGACAGGTGGAAGTGTCTCTTTATTGACCCTGGGGCAGCAGAGTTCACAGTTTTTTTCTGATTATATAGATCCCGGTGCCTTCAGGGAGTTGTTCCGGCAGGCTGCTACTTTGAGGATGGCCAGGGATAAGCCGGCAGACAATGCCACTGATGAGCCCAACATTATAAAAGATGCAAAGCTTAAGGTAGATATTAATCCCAGTCCCACTCCCGATCCTGCCTGGCGGAAATCTGCTGGTGGAAGTCTGGTCTATCCATGGTTTGCCCGGATGGTTAATAAACAGGAATTTTCGGAATCCTTCAGTGAAACAAAGCATGTCCTTTCCGATCTTGAATTGGCGACCTTCAGTGCCGGGCTCAGGTTTTCTTCTCCTGTTTCACTTGATCTTCCTGAGCAGGAATTTCTTGAGCCGGATTCTGAACAGGGCGGGACCTTTCTGGTCGATGAGAAAGCCAAGGTCCTGCCCCTTAATCTGTTATCGGGATTTTCCTGTCTGATGACCGGTAAGTATCCTGCCCCCCATTTCCTGAAATCTGCAAGTCCGGTACTTGAAGAGGGGCAAAGCTCTCCTGAAAGGGATATCAGCGGTGGAATCTGTAAAGGTGTCGGCCCGAAACTGCTGTCCAGGCTAAGCCATTCAACTGCTTCCCGGGATCCCGTTTATATTATTGAGTCTCTTCAGCCTAAGGAAGATTGCCGGTTTGAAAAAGATGAGAAAGTAGAATGCATAGATGGTGTAATGCTGGCTCTGGCCAACCCCGGACAGAAGATTTCCGGAAATGATTCTGGACTGGTAATGCTCCTTACTATCGAAAACGGTGTAATTGATCTCTACAGATCTTCCCCGGTCAGGCCTGTCATAAATGATTTTTTGTTGACCGCAGTAAAAAATCTGAACCGGCAGGACAGGGTGAGCCAGGATGAGGCGCAGTCAATAGCAGAAAAATATCTTAACAGGTGGTTGTTGACAGAAGAGAAAAAAAACAATGAATTTCAAAACGGGGATGGTGAGCCTGGTTGGGTAATGCCCGATCTTCGGGGTATGAGTATCCGCCAGGCCCTGCGGCGTCTGCAGCATAGAGATTTGCAGATATTTGTTTACGGATCTGGTATCATAATTAAGCAACACCCTGAACCGGGAGCAAGGGTTGAGGACACCAGATGCGTTTTGACTGCAGATTTCAGCAGCAGGGCGGAAAATATGAAAGAGAATAATGGATAATGTCGGACAGTAATAGGGAAAAGCAACTGGCTAATCTGTTGAGGGAAGCCGGCCTTTACTGCACTCCCGAAGCAGAAGGCATTCGGATTACTTTCGTAACTGCGGATTCCAGGGAAGTGCAGCCAGGCTGCCTTTTTGTGGCTATAGTCGGTGACTCCCATGACGGCCACGATTATATTGAAGAAGCAGTCACCAAAGGCTGTGCTGCCGTGTTGTCGGAAAAAGAACCTGTCCCGCCGCTCTCTGATGTGCCGGTTATATTGACGGCTGACACCAGGGAGGTACTGGGATATATAGCTGCCGCATTTTATGGTTACCCATCGGAAGAGGTGGTTATGATCGGAATAACCGGCACCAACGGCAAAACTACTACGGCCTGGCTTATAGAAAGCGTCTTGGAAAAAGCGGGAGGGGTAACCGGGGTAATCGGCACCGTTAATATCAGATTCAAGGGAGAAGAAAAAGACAGTAAGCTGACCACTCCAGAGCCTCTGGAATTACAGAAAATATTAAGGGAAATGGTAGACGGGGGGGCAACCCATGTGGTTATGGAGGTCTCCTCCCATGCTCTGGAGCAGTCAAGAGTAAACGGTCTGTATTTTGATGTGGCTGTTTTCACCAATCTCAGCCGTGACCACCTTGACTATCATCCTGACCTGGAAGGTTACTTTGATGTGAAAAAGAAGCTGTTCAGTCAATACCTGAAAGATGACGGCATTGCTGTGGTCAATCTGGAGACTGATCATCCAGGTCAAGCCGGCCGCTGGGGGACGGATTTATCTGTTTTCCTTAATGAGTTAAACAGATACCGGGTTGTTACCTGCGGCCTGGAAAAGGGAGACATTCAGGCAGCGGGTCCGGAATACGGTTTGAAAGGAATCCGGGCCGGGATTGTTACTCCCGAGGGTGATTTTGATCTTGATAGTTCTCTTGTGGGAGAGATTAATCTGAGAAATATTACAGGTGCCGCTGGCTGCGGTTTTGCTCTTGATTTGCCACTGGAGACGGTCAGAGAAGGGCTTCAGTTCCTGAAGGTCATACCTGGGCGCCTGGAACGAGTGACTCCTCATGATCACTCATTTTCAGCTTCGCGTCAGCAGTTTTCGCGAACTGCGGCTGAGGAAGGTGAGGGCAATATCTCAAAACCTGATGGATCCCGGGATCAGGGAGATGAAGGGCCGGTAGTTTTTGTGGATTATGCCCATACTCCTGCTGCCCTGGAACATGTACTCAGGGCCTTGAGACAGTTGGCCGGCGGTAGGCTGATCGTTGTATTCGGCTGTGGGGGAGACCGGGACAAGGGGAAAAGGCCTCTCATGGGTGAGGTGGCTGGACAGTTGGCGGACACTGTCATCCTGACCTCGGATAATCCCCGTAGTGAAGCTGTGGAAGATATACTTGCTGATATTGAAGGGGGGCTGCTTAAGCAGCTTCTCCCCAAGGTCGGTATTGAAGACTTGAGGTCTGTAAAACCGGCTTACACTGTTATCCAGGACCGAAGCAGGGCTATAAAAGAAGCAGTCACTGCAGGTAAACCTGGAGATGCAGTCGTGATTTGCGGTAAAGGACACGAGAATTACCAGCTGAATAAATACGGGACTATGTTTTTTGATGATCGCCTGGAGGCGATCACGAGCTTAAACCACCTGAACAGGAATTAATAATCGTACATTACCACTGACCACTGGCAACCGAGGGGGCAGCCATGGAATTAAACCAGAGAAAAGAAAGATTAACCTCTTTTTCTGTAAAACCGGCAGGTACAGGCAAAAGGTCCGGTGTATCCGGGGAGGTTGATTTTGTCTGGACAGTGCGGCAGGTAGTCAAGGCGACCGGCGGCGAGCTGTTGGGCGGACCGGGATGGCTTGAATTCAAGGATATTTCCATTGACAGCCGGTCCTTGAGGGAGGGGGATCTCTTTCTGGCCCTGGCTGGAGATAATTTCGACGGGCATGATTTTCTTGAGGCGGCTCTGGCCAAGGGTGCAGCCGGCCTGGTGGTTTCCAGGTCAGTCCGGCAGGATGTGGACGTTCCTGTGATTAAGGTGGCAGACACCTTAGAGGCTCTGGGAATGTTGGCCTCCTATCGCCGGCAGTTAAGGCCGGATCTGGGTGTTGTAGCTGTGACAGGAAGTTCAGGAAAGACCACAGTCAAAGAGATGTGCGGCCAGATACTGCTTGAAGAATTTGGGGTGCTTAAGACCGAAGGGAACCTGAATAATCTGGTTGGTCTGCCCCTGACTCTGCTCAAGCTGGATAACAGCCATGATCTGGCTGTTCTGGAAATGGGGATGAACCATCCCGGTGAAATAAGAAGGATGGCTAAGATAGCAGATCCGGATATTGCCTGCATTCATAATATCCAAGAGGCCCATCTCGCCGGGTTTGACTCCATCGAGGGAATTGGCCGGGCCAAAGAGGAGCTTTTTGAAGGCAGTTCCTCAGAGACCAGGTTATGCGTAAATTACGACGATGAACGGGTGAGGACACTTGCCAGAAAGTATCCCCAAAGGCAAATTGCCTACGGCAGGCACCGTAAAGCGGAGGTAAGGGCAACTCATGTTAGGAATCTGGGAGAAGAGGGCATGGCCTTTACCCTTCATATCGGTGAAGAGAAGAGAAGGCTGCGCCTTAAATTCCTGGGGGAGCACAATGTCTGCAATGCTTTGGCTGCAGCTGCAGTTTCCTGTGCAGCCGGGCTAAGAATCGACCAGATAGCCCGCCGGCTCGAACAGTGTCTGCCCTACAACCAGCGGTTCGGGGTGGACAGGGCAGGAAGGGGAGTGAAGATTGTTGATGACTGCTACAATGCCAATCCTTCCTCTATGGACGCCGCTCTTAATACCCTGCAGTCCTTGAGGGGTAATGGGAAAAGCGTCGCAGTACTCGGGGATATGATGGAGCTTGGTGAGTTGGCAGAACATGCCCATTTGAGATTAGGGGAAAAGGTCGCCTGCCTCGGTTTTGATTTTCTTATAGCTGTAGGTGAATTTTCTGTTAAAACAGTTGAAGGAGCCTTGAACGGGGGAATGACTATGAAACAGGTAATCTCTACCTCCTCCTCCGATGATGCTCTGGTCAGACTGGATGATCTGTACCGCAGCGGAGAAATTGCCGGAGGTGATTGGATTCTGATCAAGGGCTCGAGAGGTATGAAAATGGAGACCATTGTGGAAGGACTTAAGGAGCGGTTGGCTGAATAATGTTATACCACTTACTGTATCCCCTGCATGATGTTTTCAGCGTCTTTAATGTATTCCGTTATATAAGTTTCAGGGGGATAGGAGCCATAATAACAGCTTTCCTTCTGGTAGCTCTGCTGGGCCCCATATTTATCAGGTTCTGCCGGGAAAGGCAGTTCGGCCAGGTTATAAGAAATGACGGCCCTGCGACCCATTTCAGTAAAAAAGGGGTCCCAACCATGGGCGGACTTCTGATTCTTTTTGCAGTAACCTTATCCACCCTGCTGTGGACGGATCTGACCAATCTCTATGTCTGGACTATAATGGGAGTTATGCTCTTTTACGGCGCGATAGGGGCGGTCGATGATATCAGGAAGTTTACCCGTCAGAATTCCAAGGGATTGAGCGCCACAGCCAAGATCTTATTCCAGGTTGCCGGAGCAGTAGTCGCCGGGGTAGTACTGGTAAATAGCAGCGGCTTTGATACCAGCCTGACTTTTCCCTTTCTGAAAAATATCAGACCGGAATTCGGCTGGTTTTATCTGCTTTTTATGGCACTGTTGCTCATAGGCGCCTCCAATGCGGTTAATCTTACTGATGGCCTGGATGGTCTGGCCACCGGTCCCATTGTGGTTACCAGCGGAGTCTATCTGCTTTTTTCTTATCTTGCCGGTCACGCTGTTTTTGCTTCTTATCTGCAGATTCCTCACGTGATGGGGGCCGGTGAAGTCACAGTTTTCTGCGGCAGTCTTGCCGGGGCCAGTCTCGGTTTTTTATGGTTTAATTCCTTCCCGGCCCAGGTTTTTATGGGGGATGTGGGTTCTCTGGCCATCGGCGGGGCTTTGGGAACGGTGGCTGTCATTATCAAACAGGAGATCCTGCTGGCCCTGGTTGGAGGCGTGTTTGTTCTTGAAGCACTTTCTGTGATTCTGCAGGTAGGTTACTTCAAGTTTTCCGGCGGTAAAAGGATATTTCTGATGGCGCCCTTTCATCATCATTTTGAAGAAATGGGCTGGGAGGAACCCAAGGTAGTCGTCAGGTTCTGGATTATTTCGGTTATACTTGGGCTCCTTGCTCTGGCCACTCTGAAGCTGCGGTGACTTTTATGGAAAATATTTTTGACCGGAGCAGATTTAAAAAATTCGCAGCTGATCCTTCTTCCTGGACGGTGCTGGTGGTCGGGGCCGGGAAGTCCGGCCAGGCTGCGGCCCGTTTTCTTCATCAGTTAGGGGCCCGGGTCAAGCTCAGTGATTCAGCGCCTGAATCTGAAATGGATAAAGAATTTGCAGTCTGGTTGAGGGCCGAAGGGATTGAGCGGGAGCATGGCGGCCATAAACCGGAAACTTTTCTCTCGGCGGACCTGATTATAGTAAGCCCGGGCGTCCCCCTTGATATCCCGAGTCTGGAGAAAGCGGAAGAAAAGGGGATTCCGGTTATTGGTGAACTGGGATTTGCCTCTCTGTTCCTCGACCTGCCGGTCATCGGGGTTACAGGCACCAACGGCAAGACCACTGTCACCAATATGCTGGCTGCTCTATTCAGGGCAGCCGGGCGGGAAGTCTTTGTCGGCGGCAATATCGGACGGCCTCTTAGTGAATACCTTCTGGAATCTACTGATACGGTTAATCGAACCGGGAGGCAGGCGGAACTGGCTATTTTAGAAATCAGCAGTTATCAGCTTGAGACTGCCGGATTTTTCCGTCCGGACATCGGGGTGTTGTTGAATATAAGTCCGGATCATCTGGATCGTTATGACAGTTATGAGGCTTATGCAGAGGCCAAGTTCCTGCTCTTTGCAAATCAGGTTGCCGGTGACAAGGCTGTACTGAATCTGGATGATCCGGAAATCTGCAAAAGAGTAGATGTATCTTCAGAAGAGGGGGATATATTTTATTACAGCAGCAGGCTGGATGGTGGAGAAAGTGCAAGCTGGCAGGATGGTGAAATCGTACTCTCCTGGGAAGGTGGTTCAGAAGTATACAGTCTGCCGGAAGTGCTCCGGTCATCTCCCAACCGGGAGAATGCCGTGGCAGCGGTTCTGGCAGCCCGGCTGGCCGGCTGCCCTGCCGGGACTGTTGAGGAAGGATTAGCCTCTTTTATACCAGAGGCCCACCGGCTCACCCGGGTGGCGGAAATTGACGGGGTGTTTTTTTATGATGATTCCAAGGCCACTAATATAGGTGCGGTCAAGTCCGCCCTTGCCGGTATGGACAGACCGGTTATCCTGATAGCCGGCGGCCGTGATAAGGGAGGTGATTATAATCTCCTTGCCCCCCTTATTGGCGAAAAGGTAAAGTTATTACTCTTAATAGGTGAGTCCAGGGGAAAGATGGCAAGTGCCTTGACTGACGCAGTAGACCTTCAGCTGGCAGACAGCCTGCAGGATGCGGTTTCCCGGGCTACAGAAGCGGCTGCACCGGGGGATGCGGTGTTACTCTCTCCTGCCTGTGCCAGTTTTGATATGTACGGAAGCTATGCTGAACGCGGACTTCATTTTCAGGAGACTGTTAATGGTCTGTTGAAAAATTAACGTCTGGGCAGTCAGTTAAGGTAAAATGTAAATTGAGGGCTGGAAATATAAAAACAGCGCGGGTAAGATAGCTTGAGACTTATAATCAGTGGAGGTGGTACCGGTGGACATCTCTATCCTGGAGTGGCGGTTGCCGAGGAGATAAGGGACAGCAGTCCGGAAAGCAGGGTATTTTTTATAGGCACCGACAGAGCTGCTGACAAGAGGGCTTTTGCCGGATCCAGATTTGAAAGTGCGGCAATAACCTGTCAAGGCCTTCAGGGAAAAAGTTTCTGGGCGCGCCTTAAAATCTGTGTTCAGCTTCCCCTGAGCCTGATTCAAGCCCTGAAGCTGATTTACAGGTTCAAACCTCATCTGGTTCTCGGTGTTGGAGGATATGTTACCGGGCCCGTGCTGCTGGCCGCCAGAATTCTGGGAAAACCTGCCTGTATCCATGAACAGAATTCTGTCCCCGGCTTGGCTAATCGGTTGATCGGCAAGTTTGTGGACCGGATATTTATTTCTTATCCTGCCAGTGAAGAATATTTCCCGGCAGGAAAATGCATATATACCGGTAATCCGGTGCGAAGAGAGATAGCCGGGGTCGGAACGGCACGGCACCGGAAGAAAGGGTCAGGGCCTGATAGCGGTGTGACTTTAGGGGTTCTGGGAGGTAGTCAGGGAGCTCACAGGCTAAACCATCTTTTAGTGAAGGGGCTGGCCGGTATCAAGGAGAAGTTGCCCTCGGAGTTCCAGGTCCTGCATCAGACCGGGAGCGCTGATGAGGATATGGTCAGGGAGGCGTATCGGGCAGCGGGGATTAGAGCCCGGGTTTCCGATTTTTTTGAGGATATGGCTGATTTTTATGAGAAAGTTGATCTTGTTGTCTCCAGGGCCGGAGCTACCAGTCTGGCCGAGATGAGCGTTGTGGGTATCCCCATGCTGCTGATCCCTTATCCCTATGCCGCCGATGATCACCAGCGAAAAAATGCTGAATCAATGGTGGAGGGAGGTGCGGCCAGGATGTTCCTGGAAAAGGGATTAACCGATGTCAGGCTTGCGGAAGAACTCCTCCGGCTGTTGACCGATGAGGAGGAGCGGCTGAAGATGGCCCGGGCTGCCGAAGGCATGGCCAAGGCAGATGCTCTCTCCGCTATTGTTACAGAATGTCGGAAGTTGGCGGCAGGCAGCTGATAAATAATTATGGGTTTAAACGGAAGTGTTTAACCCTGAATCCAGAACCCTGAACCTTGAACTTTAGAAATGTATCAAAAAAATAAGCATATCCATTTCGTAGGAATTGGCGGCATCGGTATGAGCGGTATTGCGGAACTGCTGCTCAATCTCGGTTATAAAGTGAGCGGTTCCGACCTGAAGGAAAGTACAATAACCCGCCGTCTTCAGGATCTGGGGGGCATAGTTCACCCTGGGCATGATCCGAGTTACATCAGCGGGGCTGAAGTACTGGTAACTTCATCTGCAGTGGGCCGGGAAAACCCCGAGGTTAAGGCGGCCCTGGATCAACAGATTCCGGTGATCCCCAGGGCTGAGATGCTGGCAGAGTTGATGCGGCTCAAAAAATACGGTATAGCCATTGCCGGCAGTCACGGGAAGACTTCCACTACTTCCCTGGTAAGCTGGATTCTGGCAGCTGCAGATTTTGATCCGACCGTTGTAATCGGAGGGCAGGTGGATAGTCTCGGTTCCAACGCCAAAATGGGAACAGGTGAATTTCTGGTAGCAGAGGCTGATGAGAGTGACGGCTCTTTTCTTCATCTGGCACCGGTTCTCGAGGTAGTTACTAATATCGACCTGGAGCACCTCGAATACTATAAGGATCTTGAAGAGATAAAGAAAATTTTCCTGGAATTCATCCATAAGGTGCCTTTTTACGGAGCTGCAGTATTATGCCGTGATGATGCCAATATTGTTGAACTTCTTCCCCATATCAGAAAAAGGGTGATTACTTATGGTTTAGACTCTCAGGCTGATCTGCAGGCCAGAAATCTTAGGACCGAGGGATTTGCCACCACTTTTCAGGTTTGGTGGCAGGACAGAGAGCTTGGGGAAGTCAAGCTGGGACTACCGGGCACACATAATGTTCTAAATAGCTTGGCCGCTATAGCTGTTTCTCTGGAACTGGAAATTCCTTTCGCCGTCATCGCCGGAGCTCTTGCAACCTTTTCCGGGGTACAGAGACGGCTGCAGATCAAGGGCAAAAAAAGGGATATAACAGTTATCGATGATTACGGGCATCATCCCACTGAAATCAAAGCTATTTTGAGTACACTGCGCGAGGTATGGCCTGAACATCGTTTGGTGGTGTTCTTTCAGCCCCATCGTTATTCCCGGACTAAGGCCCTGTTCCAGGATTTCAGTACTGCATTTCAGGAGGCTGATCTCCTGTACGTTACTGAAATTTACGCCGCAGGTGAACAGCCCCTGCCAGGGATTTCTGGTCGGAGTCTGTGTGATGCGATGGCAAAGGCAGGTAAGAATGCCTGTTTTGTTGAGGACCCGGCCAATTTCGGGGCTTACGTGACAGGAGACCTGGAAAAAGGGGATATAGTTCTCACTCTGGGAGCAGGAGATGTCTGGAAGGTGGGTGAGGAGATTCTTTATCAGATGGTTGAAGCTGCATGATATCTGAAATTGAAAGATACTGTAAGGTCCTGTGGAATGAGTCTCTGGCTCCCTATACCACTTTCAGGGTAGGTGGTGAGGCTGAAGCCCTTGCCCTCCCGGAGAATCTGGAAGAGCTGAGCCGGTTGGTCCACTTTCTTACAGGCAGGAATATACCCTGGTTTGTGCTTGGCAGGGGTTCCAATGTCCTGATAAGTGAACAAGGCGTTCAGGGGGTTGTCATTCTGTTGGGGGATAACTTCTCCTCATTCCAGATGTTGGCAGAAGACAGGGAAAAAGTGATGGTCAAGGTTCAGGGAGGTTGCAGTCTTCCCCGGCTGCTTGGCTGGACTGTGGAGCATGGTTTGACTGGTCTGGAGTTTGCAGTAGGAATTCCGGGTAGTCTGGGGGGAGGTATTGCCATGAACTGTGGTGCCTGGGGGGAGAAAATAAGTGATATTTTAACTGCCGTTACTGCTATGCAGAGGGATGGTTCCTTTGTGTTCCTTTCCAGGGATGATCTTTCTTTCCGCTATCGGAGTTGGGGGCAAGACGATTCTCTGGTTGTGGTGGAAGGCAATTTGGAACTTGGCAGAAGTGAAAGGGATGCGGTTCACCAAAAATGCCGGAGGCTGCAGGAACTTCGCCGGGAAAGGCAACCTCTGGGAAAAGCCAGCGGGGGATGTTTTTTTCGAAATCCGGAGGGAGAAAAAACAGCCGGACAATTGATTGAAGAGGCTGGGTTGAAGGGGACAACTGTAGGTTCGGCTCAGGTTTCCGAAGTACACGCTAATTTCCTGGTTAATAATGGCGGGGCCAATTCCGCCGATGTTATTGAACTCATGAATATCGTCCGCCGGAAAGTAGAGAAGAGCAGTGGTGTTGTCCTTGATCCGGAGGTGAAGTTTATAGGTAATTGAAATATGGTAAGAAAAAGGCATAGTAACCTTGACCGGCGAAAACAGACGACAGGGCAGAGCCGTAATAGAAAGACGCTGATAGCCATTGTCATTGGTTGTGTTGCTTTTTCTTTCCTGTTTGGAGGCTTATGGTTTGTTTTTAAGAAAGGTTTTAAGCATTCGGTAGTTTTCAAGATTGATCAAGTAGATATTGATGGTTGTAGCTATGTCAGCCCTAAAGAGGTTCTGGCATTAACCGGTCTTGACGTTAAATCAAGTATGTGGGAGGTAAGAGTTGAGGATCTCTCGGAAAAGCTGGAGGGGCAAAACTGGATTGAAGAGGCCCGGATTGAAAAAGACTGGCCTGACAGGATAAGGATAATAATAAAGGAAAGATCGCCGCGCGCTTTGACAAGTAAGGATGGCAAGCTTTTCTATGTTGACGGCAAAGGGATGATTTTCGCTCCTGTTCTCCCAGGGGACGATATCGATTTGCCGCTTATAACTGTAGGCAGAGCTGTAGCGAAAACGGAAGAGGCAAGAAAAAAACAGACAGATTTGGCCTTTGAATTCATACGGCGGGCTACCAGAGGAAATCCTGATCTGCCCAGTCAGAATATTTCCGAGATTCATTTAAGTAAAACCGGCCTGATTATGTTTTTAGCGGATTATCCCTTCCCTATTTACCTTGGGATAACTGATATGGATCGTAAGCACAGGAGATTGAGCAAGGTTCTTTCCTGGTTGTATAACAGACAGAAAATTGGTGAAACCGATTATATAGATATGGATTATATGGCAGGAAACCAGGGTGATGGAAGGGGGCGCGGCAGGAATGCCATGGTGGTTTTTAAGGAATCTTAACGACTGTTGTTTGGTGAGGCAGGACCTCAAAGAGGAGCAAGAATGACCCGTGAGGAAAGAGGCGATATAATTGTAGGGCTGGATATCGGGACCACCAAAATCTGTACAGTGGTTGGTGAAGTCCTGGACGGCCAGATCAATATCCTGGGGATCGGGGCCAGCCCTTCGGTTGGTTTGCGGAAAGGGGTAGTGGTTAATATTGAAAGCACGGTTAATTCCATTAAGAAGGCTGTAGCGGAAGCTGAGACCATGGCGGGATGCCATATTACCGATGCCTATGTCGGCATTGCCGGCAGTCATGTTAAAGGTATTAACAGCCACGGGGTGGTGGCGGTAAGGGACAGGGAAATAAGCAGCGATGATATTAATAAGGTAGTGGAAAATGCCAAGGCTATCCCTCTCAGTCAGGACCAGGAGGTAATCCATGTGCTTCCCCAGCAGTTCAAGGTAGATGATCAGGACGGCATTCAGGATCCCCTGGGGATGACAGGAGTCAGGCTGGAGGCTGAAGTTCATGTTGTGGTGGGATCGGTGACTGCTGTTCACAATATTATAAAATGCAGCAACAAGGCCGGCCTGGAAGTGACGGATGTGGTACTTGAGCCTGTAGCTTCCGCAGAAGCAGTTTTTTCCCCCGAAGAGCTTGAGCTTGGTGTCGCCCTTCTGGATATAGGAGGCGGCACTTCGGATATGGCGGTTTTTGCGGACAATTGCATAAGAAAGACTTTTGTCCTGGGGCTTGGGGGGCATAATCTCACCAATGACTTATCTGTAGGACTGCGCACCCCGATGGCAGAAGCTGAGAAGCTTAAAGAAAAATACGGTTGCGCTTTGGCTTCCTATATAGATAAGGATCAGCCCCTTGATATTCCCAGTGTAGGGGGGAGACAATCGAGGAAATTATCCAGGAAAGTCATGGGGGATATTCTCGAACCGCGGGTTGAGGAGATGTTGACCCTGATTAATCAGGAGCTGGTGGATTCAGAAATCAAGTCAATGATAAATGCAGGACTCATCTTGACAGGTGGTACTGCTATGCTGGCTCATATCAGCGACCTTGCAGAACAGGTTTTCGATATGCCGGTGAGAATCGGTTATCCTCAGAATGTCGGCGGGATTACCGAGATTATAAATACTCCTCAATGTGCAACAGGGGTGGGACTGGTGGTCTACGGCAAGAAAAATGAGGAGAGTGCCTTCTTTCATAACCGTAAAAATGGAGAAGGTGGAATTGCCAGGGCTATAAAAGGGTTAAAAGGGCTGTTCGGGCGCTGGGCTTAAAAAATCAGAAATCAGGAAGCAGAATCCGGTCTGGAGTTGTTAGTCTCTTAATCTTTGGTTATATATGAGGTTAAATCTTAAATATAGATTGAAGGGTCAATTTTCATTCTGGAAGCTTACGGTAGGCTTATAAATAGGGGGCTTTTATGGAGTTCAAGATAGCCGAGAATCAGTCGCGGGCCAATATAAAAATTGTAGGTATTGGCGGCGGTGGCGGTAATGCCATAAATACAATGGTGGAGAACAGAATTCAGGGGGTCGAGTTTATTGCTGTCAATACCGATCTCCAGGCCCTGGAGCAGTCAAAGGCTGATGTTGCCCTGCAGTGTGGACCTGATCTTACCAAGGGCCTTGGTGCAGGCGCTAAACCTGAACTGGGTCGCGAAGCCGCCGAGGAAAGTGTGAGTGATATCCGGGAAGTATTGAAGAGTAGTGATATGATTTTCGTTACCGTTGGTTTGGGCGGCGGTACCGGTACTGGAGGGGGGCCTGTGGTTGCCAGAGTGGCGAAGGAACTCGGGGCCCTGACTGTGGCAGTGGTGACCAAACCCTTTCTATTTGAGGGTAAGGCCAGAATGAAGAATGCGGAAAAGGGTTGGGAGGAGTTGAGAAATCAGGTGGATACAATTATTACTATTCCCAATGACCGGGTTCTGGCCATGAGTGATAAAAATACCACTTTTATCGATGCCATGAAAATGGTAGACGATGTTCTGGTCCAGGCTGTCCGCGGGGTTACTGATCTGATTAATTTACCCGGCTATATAAATCCTGATTTCGCGGACGTCCGCACGGTAATGAATGAGATGGGGCCTGCTCTCATGGGTGCCGGGGTCAGCGCCGGGGAAAAGCGTGCCGTAGAGGCTGTGCATAATGCTATAGCCAGTCCCCTTCTGCAGGATATAAGTATTTATGGCGCCAAGGGGGTCCTGGTAAATATTGCTGCCAGTCAGGATACCCTCACGATGGTGGAGATTACCGAAGCCACCAGTCAGATATATGAAGAGGCCCATGATGATGCCAATATAATCCTTGGTGTTATTTTTGATGATTCGTTGGGCAAGGAAATGAGGGTTACTGTGGTTGCTACTGGTATCAGGGAAGAATCTGAAGAGCCTCTTCCTGACGATGTCAGTCAACTGGCTGAAAGCTCCCTCAAAAAAGGTGCTGACCAGGAAGTAGCCGCTGAGAATCACCAGGCTGGAGACAATCAGGGTGCAAGCCCGCCAGACTCCCAGCGCAGAAGTAAAAAGTCCCGGCAAGAAGGATTCGACGAAGAATTTTTTGACAAGCCCACCTTTCTGCGGATAAAGAGGAATTAAGCTGACCTACTTTCTCTGTAAAGTATGTCTGTGCTTTCTCGCAGGTCAGCAGAAGTTCTTTAACCTTCTTATGCGGTCTAAATAAACAAATCACCATAAAGAGTCCCGTTTGACCGTATTCATTGAAGTCTCCCCTTGTCCGCAATGATTTAGAATTAATGGAAGAGAATCCCCACGGAGTCCCTCTGGACAGAACAGCCAGAAAAGAAGGATTTATCCTTTTAATACTGGCGATAACTATTGGGGGGAGTACCGGGATAGCCGCTGTTTTTTTTATCAGGCTGATTGAGTGGCTTGGCCACTATTTTTATGGTGGCGACCTTTTCCCTGATATAGGCAACTTGATCTACATAGTTGTTCCCGTCTTGGGAGCCCTGCTCGGTGGCCCCCTGATAGCCTGGTTGGCCGCTGAAGTGAAGGGGCATGGAGTCCCCGAAGTAATGCAGGCTCTGGTTCGCCACGGCGGCAGGATAAGAGCCAGAGTGGCGGTTGCCAAGATAATGGCCTCGGCCCTGTGTATCGGTACCGGTGGATCTGCCGGTCGCGAAGGGCCCATTGTGCAGGTGGGAGCAGCCCTGGGTTCAAATCTGGGCCAGTGGCTGCGGCTATCTGATCTCAGAATTAAGAATCTGGTTGCCAGTGGAGCTGCAGCAGGCATAGCTGCAACCTTTAATGCCCCTATTGCCGGGGTAGCCTTTGCCACGGAGCTTTTAGTTACTGAGTTCCAGGTGAAGATGTTCGGTAATGTGGTAATTGCAGCTTTGTCCGCCAGTATCGTAAGCCGTATATTTCTCGGCAGTGAACCGGCTTTTGCCGTTCCGGTTTATACCTTGAATTCCCCCCTGGAAATATTCCTCTATGTGCTTTTGGGAGCGGCGGCTGCTCTGGTCAGCGTCTTTTTTATCCGTCTTCTGGACGGATGTGAGATAATTTTTGAGAAATGGTCTTTCCCTGCCGCCTTAAAGCCTGCAGTTGGAGCCATGCTCCTTGGAATATGTGCCTACCTCTACGTCAGCCTGCTGAATTTATCCGCTTTTTCAGGAACTTCCCCGGTTACAGGCCAAAATCACTTCTCGATCCCTCATATTTATGGATCAGGTTTCCATTTTATGGAGCAGGTCCTCCAAGGACAGGGATCGTTGATAATCCTCCTGCTCCTTGTATTCCTCAAGCCTCTGGCTACCACTTTCACTCTGGGATCAGGTAATTCGGGCGGAGTTTTTGCTCCCTCCCTGTTTACCGGAGCCATGTTTGGCGGGGTATTCGGTCATCTGGCCAACAGTTTCTGCCCCTCCATAGCAGGAGAGGTCGGAGCTTATGCCCTGGTGGGCATGGCAGCTGTCTTTGCAGGGGCTGCCAGGGCTCCTCTGACCGCAATGCTGATTGTATTTGAAATGAGCGGCGACTATGGGCTTATCCTGCCTCTGATGGCCGCCGGCATCACTGCCACCTTTATTGCGGACTGGCTTAATCCGGAATCTATATATACGGTTAAGCTGGCCAGAAAAGGTGTACATTTTGAACAGGGAAGAGATATAGAGGTCCTGGAGCATGTTTCTGTCAAAGAAATTATGAATCCTCATCCTGTCAAGGTGCATAAAGATCAGCCCCTGAGCGATGTTTTCGTTATTTCACATAAGGCCCATGTTGAGGGTTTCCCGGTCATGGCTGACGAGGAGCATCTTTATGGTTTTATCACTATTCATGATCTGGAGAATGTCCTTTTGAGCAACGCTGAGGTTAATCTCCAGGATATAAAGGTGGCGGATATTGCCACCAGGCATACCCTGACAGTATTTCCTGATGATTCGGTATTGACTGCGATAAGAAAGATGTCCCCCCGGGATCTTGCTCGTCTGCCGGTGGTTTCCCGAGGGGGCAGTAATAGGTTGGTGGGGCTTATTTCCAGAAGTGATATCCTGAGGGCCTATGAGATAGAGATGATGCAGAGGCGCGGATCTCTTGAGCAGAATCCGCCATGATCCTCACGGTTCACAGATTTATCTTTCCCTCGCTGCCGCCATATTGTCGCGGATCTCTTTTAATTCCTCATAGGTCTTTTTGGCCTCTTCCTCTTTTCTGGCCCTTTCCTCTTCCAGCTCCTTGGCCTTGGCCTTGACCTTTTCGTCTTTTATCTTCAGATCTTCGGTCCCGAACAGGGCAGAGGCCAGATAGCGGAAAGAGAATTGCATCAGGGCAATGTCGTCCTCTTTGATTTCTTGGAGGGTTTCATCTGGAATTTCATAGGTGTCCAGAAAAGAGCTTTTAAAAACAAATTCCCTGAATTTATCAGTATCTGTGCTGGCCATGAAAAACATCTTTTTGCCCTGATCACTCATAGAGGCCTGATGACCGAATGATTTGCGCCTCATTACAATTCCCATCCATTCTTTGTTCATTTCATCACATTCATCGACTCCCTGGTCAGCCCGCCATTCCCGGATGGTCCAGGAGGTGTCCTCTTCATGCCCTTTGCAATGCGGCTCCTTAACTAAAAAAAAGAATTTTTCAGATTCAACTCCTTCCTTCCCGCCTTCATGGAAATCAGCCATTCCGACCGGGTAGTATCTACAGGCTGTAGGACGTTCAGAATATACGTAGCAGCCTTCTTCAGAAACAAAAGGGCATCGGCCGTTTTCATCAAGATTTATTTTCACCCCTGGCAGATCGGTCTTTTCTATGTAGGTTGGAGTGGTGAATCTGTAAAGGAAGTCATCTGCGCTTATGCCCAGATGTTTTCTCAGTCTGAGAATGTCAAAAGGGGTAAGGATGATATCAAGACCGCCGCAACATGCAGTAAAACATGGGACTCCGGGATGGCAGTTGAACTGGATTTTGCTGTCCAGGGTATACTTCTTGGGTTCCACATTGCTGGGGTTGTTGAGATTGTCAAAAGAATTGGTTTGGCAGTTGTTTTTCATATAATTACCTCGGTTTGCAAGCTTTTAGACCTGAATCGCCCGGTCCAGATTCAGATTTGAATTTAATAATTCTTTTTTCAGCGGACTGATTGAACGTTTCAGGGTCCGGCTCATACGCAGAGCCTGTGAACAAATGGAATGTATTTTAAAGGAATAATCTTGAATCTTGAACTAAGAACTCTGAATTGTAGGCTGATAATATATTCTCATACATTAAGAAGTGCCTTGTTATTGTCAAATAAAAAATGGACAGTAAAAGAAAAAATAAGCATGCTGTGGCATTATTCCCGGCAGGTAATCATAGGCTTTTATAAAAAAAATGGTCAATATAGAAAGTGTCTGAGCCGGGTGGGAGGTTGGGAGAGCAGGTGATTTTTTCTTGACAATAGCTGGCTGAAATTTTATAAGGGAATGATAAATGAATACTGGCTCATTATGGAGATTTACGGTTTAAGTCATTTTCATTGTGATAGAATATAAAAGGCGATCTCATATTAGGTGTGAGATTAATTGGTTAAATCAAATTTAGGAGGTATGTAATGCCAAGCTATGTAGATCCTGAGAAATGTGATGGCTGCAAAGGTGGCGATAAAACGGCCTGCATGTACATCTGCCCCAATGACCTGATGGTCTTGAACAAGGAGGAGATGAAGGCTTACAATCAGGAACCTGATGCCTGCTGGGAATGCTATTCCTGCGTCAAGATCTGTCCCCAGGGAGCCATTGCTGTGCGCGGTTATGATGACTTCGTTCCTCTGGGAGGCCAGGTCCATCCGATGATGGGTACCGAAGATATTATGTGGACCGTCAAGTTCCGCAACGGCAACATTAAGCGTTTTAAGTTCCCGATCCGGACTACTCCGGAAGGCGGCTCTAACGCCTATGTCGGTGAGACTGGCGGGAATCTGGATGATGAGTGTCTTCTCCTTGAGAAGGACCTCCCGACTCCCAAGAAGTTGGCCTAAGCGCGGGTGCCAGTCAGGAAAAATTAACTAATCAGATAAGAAAGGAGAATTAAGTATGGCGTTACCAAATAAACCGGTTGGAGAAATCTGGGCCGATCCGAACCCGGAAGTGAAAGAGCATGATGTGGATGTTCTTATCGTGGGCGGTGGTATGGCTGCCTGCGGTACCGCATTCGAAATCAAGAAATGGGCTCCGGAAGATCTGAAAATTATGCTCGTTGACAAGGCTGCTCTGGAGCGCTCCGGTGCTGTTGCCCAGGGTTTGTCTGCTATTAATACCTACATTGGCGAAAATGAGATCGATGATTATGTCAAGATGGTTCGCAACGACCTTATGGGTATTGTCCGCGAGGACCTTATTTATGATCTTGGTCGTCATGTTGATGAGTCTGTCAAACTTTTTGAGGAATGGGGTCTGCCGGTCTGGAAGAAAGCCGATGACGGTTCCAACCTCGATGGTGCCAAGCCTGCGCCAACTCTGCGTGAAGGCGGAACTCCGGTTCGTACCGGTAAATGGCAGATCATGATCAACGGTGAGTCCTATAAAAGGATAGTTGCCGAGCCCGCTAAGACAGCACTGGGCGAAGATAATATCATGGAGCGTGTATTCATCGTTAAAATGCTCCTGGATAAGAACAAGGAAAATCAGATTGCCGGTGCAGTCGGCTTTTCCGTCCGGGAAAACTGTGTTCATGTTTTCCGTTGCAAAACAGCTCTCGTAGCCTGTGGCGGCGCGGTAAATATCTTCCGTCCCCGTTCCACCGGTGAGGGTAAAGGCCGGGCCTGGTATCCAGTATGGAATGCCGGTTCCACCTATACCATGTGTGCTCAGGTTGGTGCTACCTTGACCATGATGGAGAACCGCTTTACCCCGGCCCGTTTTAAAGACGGTTATGGACCGGTTGGTGCCTGGTTTCTCCTTTTCAAGGCCAAAGTTCAGAACGCCAACGGTGAGTTTTATGCCAACGTTGACTCAGCTGCTGAAGAGCTCAAGAACTTCATGCCTTATGGCCAGTCTGCAGTTACTCCCACTTGCCTCCGTAATCATCTGATGATGAATGAAATCAAGGCGGGCCGCGGTCCAATTCATATGGCTACCGATGTCGCCCTGCAGGCTTTTCTGGAAGACCAGAAGGCTCAGGGCAAGAGCGACAAGGAAGTCAAGAAATTCTGGAAACATCTGGAATCAGAGGCCTGGGAAGACTTCCTTGATATGTCTGTAGGTCAGGCCGGCCTCTGGGCTGGTATGGACGTTGAACCTGAAAAGAAAGGCTCCGAGATTATGCCCACCGAGCCCTATCTCCTCGGTTCCCACTCCGGCTGCTGCGGCATCTGGACCTCGGGCCCTGATGAAGACTGGGTTCCCGGCGGCGGCAGTACCCGTTCTCACCAGTACAAATGGGGTTACAACAGGATGACCACTGTGGACGGCCTCTTTACTGCAGGTGACGGTGTCGGTGCCTCGGGACATAAGTTCTCCTCCGGTTCACATGCCGAAGGGCGGATGGTTGCCAAGCAGATGGTTAAATACTGCCGTGACAATCCTGATTTCAAACCAGAGCTGGCCCAGTCCGCCCAGGAACTGGCCGATGAGGTTTATGCTCCGGTTAAACTGTATCATGAAACTAAAGGCGCCAGTACTCACGGCGACGTTAACCCCAATTACATCAAGCCCAAGGGCCTGATGATGCGCCTGATGAAGGCTACTGACGAGTATGGCGGCGGTGTTGCCACCAACTATCAGACATCCGGAACCATGCTGAACGTTTGTCTGGATCTGCTGGCCATGATGAGGGAAGATGCCAAGAAGATGGCTGCCGGAGATCTCCATGAGCTTCTCCGGGCCTGGGAAAACTACCATCGTATCTGGTGTGTGGAAACTCATATCCGCCATATCGAGTTCCGTAAAGAGAGCCGTTTCCCCGGCTTCTACTACAGAACCGATTATCCCGGTCTGGATGAAGAGAACTGGCTCGCATTTGTTAACTCCACCTATGATCCTAAGGCCGATGAGTGGAAGTGTGAGAAAGTTGATATTCAGCCCATGATTGAGCGCGATCCCTGGCTTTAAGCCTTTGAAGGTATCTCGAGTGTAAAAGAAATCTCCAGGCACCAGAACGGTGCCTGGAGATTTTTCTATGGTGATTACTTTATGTTTGTTTACCTCAATTGATTTTCCAGGTAAATTCTGGTAAATGAGTTGAGTTAAACAAGCTTTATATTTTTTAATAATATAATATGGTATTGCTTTAAATCCCTGACTCTAAGGAGGAATAGCATGACTGAACAGACAAAATCAGGCGCAGTTCTGGTCGTTGGTGGCGGATTCAGCGGACTGACTGCAGCCCTTGAGGCCGCTGAAGTGGGAAAGGATGTTTTTCTGGTGGAGAAAAATCCTTACCTTGGCGGCCGGGTAGCTCAGCTTAATCAGTATTTCCCGAAATTATGTCCACCAAGCTGTGGGCTGGAAATCAATTTTCAGCGCCTCAAGAAAAATCGGCAGATCAGGATGTATACCATGACAGAGGTCAAATCTGTCTCCGGCGGGCCAGGCAGCTATGAAATTACCTGCGTTAGCAGGCCCAGATATGTAAACAACAACTGCACCTGCTGTGGAGCCTGCGCTGAGGCTTGTCCGGAAGAGGTTGATGATGCCTTCAACTTCGGGCTTTCGAAGCATAAGGCAATATTTAAACCCCATGAGATGTCATATCCCATGAAATATGTTCTTGATAAAGAGGCCTGCAGTGAGACATCTCTTCAGAAAATCAAGGATGCCTGTCATTACGATGCCGTGGAACTGGATCAGGAAGCTAAGGAGTTCACCTTAAATGTGGATTCCGTGATCTGGGCTACAGGTTGGAATCCATACGATGCTGGCAAACTCGATAACCTGAAATATAATGAGTCGCAGTTTATTATCAATAACATGGAAATGGAGCGGCTGAGCGCTCCCAACGGACCGACGAACGGTACTATACTCAGGCCCGGCGATAACAAGGAGCCGGAAAGCGTAGGGTTTGTTCAGTGTGCTGGCTCAAGGGATGAGAACCATCTTGAATACTGTTCATATATCTGCTGTATGGCTACTATGAAGCAAATCACATACATCCGGGAGCAGTATCCGGAAATTCCCATTTACGTCTTTTATATTGACCTGCGTACTCCGGGCAGGTATGAAAAGTTCCGCGACAAACTCATGGAAGATGAAAATCTCCATCTTATCAAAGGTAAGGTCGCAGACGTTATTCCTGAAAATGACGGGGTCACTGTGGTGGCAGAAAATGCCGTAACCGGTGATAAAGTCAGACAGAAAGTGGATATGACTGTTCTTGCTACTGGAATGGAGCCGGCTATTAAAGGTCAGGCTTCTCAGCTGGGGGTCGAAGTAGATAATAACGGTTTTATCATTAATAATCCTGAGAGGGGCATGATTTCCGCCGGTTGTGCCGGTAAAGCAGCTGATGTTGTGACTTGCGTCCAAAACGCTACTGCCGCCTCCCTTAAAGCAATTCAAGCCGGGAAGTAGGAGGGAATCTAATGGAAAAAAAATTCGGTACATATATCTGTACAGGATGCGGGATAGGTGAGGCTCTTGATATCGATGCCCTTAATGAGGCCGCTAAAGAAGAGGGCATGGAAGCCAAAAATCATGAGGCCTGCTGCTCAGCAGCCGGACGTGAGCTCATTGAAAACGATATAAAAAATGAGGGGATAAATACGGTTATCGTCTGCGCCTGCTCCCGAAGGGTCATGCAGGATGAGTTTAACTTCGGCGACGATATTATAACGGTCAGGGGCAATATCCGTGAAGGTGCAGCCTGGATTAAAGAGGTTGCTACTGAAGAAAAGGATCAAGAAACTGTTGACGAATACACCAACGAGTTGGCAGCAGATAATGTTAGAATGGCTTGTGCTGAAGCCAAAAAGGTTAATCTGCCGGAACCTTACCAGATGGAAACCATTAGCAAGCGGATTTTGGTGATCGGCGGCGGCGTTGCCGGCCTTACTGCTGCTCTGGATGCTTCAAAGACAGGTTATGATGTACTTCTGATCGAAAAGGAGGACAAGCTTGGAGGTAAGGCTATGGGCTGGCTAAAACAGTTCCCTACCAAACCTCCTTACGATTCCCTGGAAGAGCCCACAGTCGGGGCCTTGGTAGCGGCTGTCAAGGATGACTCCAATATCGAGATCAGGACCGGTACCGAGGTGGCCCGTATAGGTGGAATGCCTGGCGATTATTATGCCACTTTAAAGGATGCCGGCACCAAATCAGAATGGGATGCGCCTTTTAAAGTTGAAATCGATGAGCAGGATAAGATCGATAAAGGTGAGATGGAAGACCCCAATGCTGATTATAAGCACTATATGGAGGTTCATCAGGAGGCGGAAAAAGTTGGTTCAGTAATTCTGGCCACGGGCTGGACACCGGCTGATGTTTCCGAATATGAGCACCTGTCTTACTCCAACAGCGACAAGGTAGTAACCAATGCCGAGTTTGAAAAAATGGCCAAGGATGGGAAACTTGCCGGGATCAACTCAGTTGCCTTTATTCAGAGCCCTGGTGGTGATGAACACGATAACGATTTTCCCTACTGCAACTCGGTTACTTCCATGG
>JBKHJR010000045.1:0-23215 GCA_046537975.1 Desulfurivibrionaceae bacterium | reverse complement strand
AGCATCATGGGCACCACCCGCAGGACTTTGCCGATCTGTCCCTC
This sequence comes from Desulfurivibrionaceae bacterium, assembly GCA_046537975.1. Taxonomy (GTDB): domain Bacteria; phylum Desulfobacterota; class Desulfobulbia; order Desulfobulbales; family SURF-16; genus JAWLDV01. Next base: position 23,171 of record JBKHJR010000045.1, on the reverse strand, counting down.
GATAAAGGCCAGAGGCCCCAGGATGCAGATCGTGGTGATGAATGAGGAGAGCACGCCTGCGGCCACCTCTTTTGTGCCGTCCACCGCCGCGGTCACCGGGGTTTTACCGGCCTGCCGGTGGGCCATTATGTTTTCGGCAATCACGATGGCATCATCCATGAGCAGGCCCAGGGCCATGAGCATGCCGACCATGGTGAACATGTTGACGGAAAGGCCCAGATACGGCACCAGGATAAAGGCCCCCAGAAAAGAGACCGGCAGGCCCATGGTGACCCAGAAGGAAATCCGGATATTGAAAAACAGCCACATGGTGGCAAATACCAGGAGAAGCCCCTGGATGCCGTTGCTGATAAGCATTTCCAGCCGGTCTGTAAGAATGCCGGTCTGGTCCTGGGTGACGGTCAGCTCCATTTGGGGCCGGCGAGCCCTCTCATCCTGGATAAAGGCCTTGGCTTTCTGGGCCACCCGGATGGAATCCTGAGCCTTGGTTTTTTCAATGTTTATAAGAGCACTTCGTTTCCCTGCCGTGGTTATTTTTTCTTCATCAAGCTCAAACAGGTCTTCTACCTGGGCGATGTCTCCCAGCCGGATTTCCCCGCCTTCAGGTCCGGCCAGAATGACCAGTTTTTCAAGGGCCTCGGGGGTGGTGCGCTGGTCGGCAAAACGGATCAGGATGTTTTGCTGGCGGGTTTCTAAGGTTCCAAGGGGCATATCCCTGCTTTGGGCGGAGATGCGTTCCGCCACCCGGGCGGCACTGAGCCCGAGTTTCCGCAGACCCGCCTCAGACAGGGAAACCCTTAGCTGATGTTCGGAAAAACCGTCGATTTTGACCAGGGAGATCCCGGCTTCCTGCATCCGGTCCTTCAGGTCTTCGCAATAGGCTTTGAGATCAGGGGTGCTCACAGGCCCGGAAACCAGCAGGGACATGACCGGGTCTGTCCGGCCGAGTTCGGAGATTACGGGTTCTTCCACTTCTGCCGGGAAATCGTCTATGGCGTCGATTTCGGTTTCAATATCCCGCAGGAAGGTCTGGATATCCCCGTCCAAAGACATTTCAACAACGATCGAAGCAAGGCCTTCCCTGGCATCGGCCCGGACTTCCTTGACAAAACTTATACCGTCAATGGCATCCTCTACCCGTCGGCAGACCACTTCCTCGACTTCTCCGGCGGTAGCCCCGGGATACCGGATGCGGATTTCCGCTTCCGTGGGGGCATAATCGGGCTGGGTCTCGCGCAGGATATTGGGGAGGGTAAGAGCCCCGGCAATCAGAAAGACAATCATAAAAAGATTGGCGGCAGTGGGGTGTCCGGTAAAAAAGCGGATCATCAGTGGGCCCCTTTTGCCTGGCTTATGGTCAGAATACGTTCTCTGAGATCCTCATCTGCCGTAGCTGAGACCTTCATTCCGGCAATGGCGGGGGACGGATCGGATACCACCACTTTTTCACCGCCGGAAAGCCCGGATTTTATGACAATAAAATCAGATTGGGAGAAATCCACTGACACCTTTTTCTTCCGGAGACGCTGCTGTTGATCTACTGTGAAAACGGTTCCTTCATGCAGGGCAGAGCGGGGCAGGACAACCCGGCCGGGCTGTACAGGACCCTTGAGCGTCATCTCGCAGAACATGCCGGCTGTCAAGGGCGGGCGAACACCGGGCCGCGCCTTTTCATAGGGGCGATCAACCACGGCAACAACTCTCATCTCCCTGGTTTTTGCATCCATTGTTTCCCTGATCCTGTCGATCCGGGCATCCCAATCAGCCGACCAGTCCCCGTTTTGCAGACTTACTACTGCCCCCACATCCCTGAATAGCTGTTTGAAGGTCTTGTCCCCTATTCCCGGCTGAAACCGGCTGCGTGCCTTCTCGCCAAGCAGATTGCGGAGCTGTTCCGCCCGGAACCGCGCTTCGACCTCAGTGGTACCTGTTCCGTGCGCCTTGAAAAGTGATTGGCTGGTACCTACGAACTGGCCGGTTTCGAGTTTTACATCACTGAGCCGGCAGGCAAAAGGTGCCTTGATGGTGGTTTTGGTTAGATCGATCCTGGCCTGCTCCAGGTTGGCCTGATTTACGTCCAGGGCGGCGTTCAGGGTTTTTCTCTGAGCGGGGATAAGCGAAAAGGTGTTTTCCAGTTGCCGGACTTTTTGCTGCTGCTGCAGGAAATTCCTTTCCTCCCGGTCCACTTCATCCGAAGAAATGGCGCCTTGTTTCAGTAAGCCCCGCTTTCTTTCCAATGATTTGCGGGCCAGTTCCAGGGAGCGCTTTTCTATTGCCAGCAGTCTTTCTGTGTTTTCTTCCTCCTCGTTGAGTTCGGAGATTTTTGCCCTGGTCTCTTCAATACCTGCCTTCAGGCGGGCAATGGCCAGTTTGTACTCCGTGGGATCGATTTCCGCCAGAACGCTTCCTGCCTCAATCATTTCCCCGGAATCCAGGCGCGGATGCAGGGCCACTACCGTTCCCTTGACTTCGGCCACTGCCTCCCATACCTGGCCGGGCTCGGCCACACCATAGCCGGTTGCGCTGGGAACCAGATCCACCAAGGGTGCCTCAATGACTCTGAGGTTCCGGACCGCTTCCTCTTGGATCTTTTTATCAGGACCCGGGCGGTGCATCACCAGATAACCGGAAACCGCCAGGGCCGCGGCAATAGGGATGATCACCAGTACCCGCCGGATATGCCGGTAAATGAATTTTCGCATTTATCCTTCCTTTTGATGAGGTTATTCGCCCACCCCGTGAGCCGGTCCGGCCTGGATTGTCTTGTAGAGTCCGTGCACATAGATCACGTACTTGACATAGGCATCGGCCCATTTTCGCCCTGCTTTCAAACTCTTGTCTTTGTCCTGCCCAGCTGTGCGGGCCTTTTCAAAAATATGTTTTAGCTTTTTTTTCCATTTCAGCGGCAAGCATATTTGAAACCTGATTAATATCTCCTGTTTCAAGGGCCTTTTCAGCCTCGGCAATGTCTTCGGGAAGGGAGCGGGCGGGCTTCAAACCGGTGTAGGACATCCCTTCCGCCTCGCGGTGAAGCCGGACCGCGGTTTCCATGAAGTACTGTTCGGCAAGTTCCTTGGCCTTGTCATCCATCTGATACACAGGCACAGCCTGGTCAAAGGCGGATCGTAGTTCCTCGTGCTGTTTTTCTCCCACCCAGATGGCCACCGTTTTAAAATTGTCATTTGCCAGGGACTTGCGGGCGTCCACGGCCACAGGGCCGTTTTCGGCGTCGCAGTGGGCCATGGCCCCGGCCGCTCCAAGGGCAGAGGTTAAAAGGCAGACAGCGGCAACGGAAAGGATTTTTTTCCAAAATACTTGTGGTTTCATAAGAATTCCTCCTGATTTTGAGTTGGTTAAAATCCTTTACCGGCAATGTTGCCGGGTCTTGCAGAGATATAGGACAAAGTGCATTACTTGCTGTGTGCCAAAAAAATCTCTTTTCTGCCTTGACTTGAGTCAAAAAGATCGCCTTTCCTTTATGATATCAGGATAAAATAACCGGGTTGGGAAGGCAAAGCACGGTTGACAGAAAAGACAATTAACATGAGGAACTGTCGAACTGTCATATACAGGATTTCGCCTGCAAATGATTTGCTATTTACTGCAACCATGCTTATTGGTGATTAAAATAGGGTAGGTAGGGTATTAAACCATAAAACATAACTATTTAAAGGAGAGGCATATGGGTATCGAGACTGTTCTTTTTAAAAGCGAAGAGAAACAATCAGCAGGCGATATAGCCAATACTCTGCGCCACATTGCAGATAAGATTGACAGCGGCAACATTACTCTGCAACGGGGTTCAGACCAGGTTTCCATAGATTTTCCTCCCAATATGGTCCTGGAATTAAAAGTTGAAGAGGAACAGGGGAGGAGGCTGAAAAAGTCCCTGGAAATTGAGCTGGAATGGATTGTGGATGGTGAGCAGAGCGGGACCGGGGATACGGTGATTACCTGAGGCCGGCTTGGGATTGCCGACCTGCTGGTTCTCTGAAGCTGACTGCCGGCAGCATAGCCCTTATAGCTGATTGGTGGAGAGGGCAACAGTTCGAGGTCCGGTTTTACCACTTGGCTGCATCTGAGTATTAATACTTGGGAATTTGGAATTTTAATGGCAAAAATCATCGGATTTTTTCAAAGCCGGGCTGTCCGGGACCGGCGATTCACTGAACTCGTCCGTCCCCACCTCGATGCTATGCACCGGATGGCCTATCGATGGGCCCAAAACAGTGAGGATGCAGAGGACCTTGTCCAGGAAACACTCAGCAAAGTGGTTGATCGTGTTGAAGAAATGGAAAAGGTGGAAAAGCTGGGTCCCTGGCTGATCAGGATCTTGTATCGATGTTTCGTCGATTCTCGCCGGAAACGATCCCGTTCAGCCGGACAGAACGAATCCGACTGGCATGGGGATCTTGACGTCTTCGATGAAAAAGTCCTTAATATCCGGGAGATAAACCGGATAGGGCGGCTGGAATTGCAGAGGGATCTGATCAAGGCCCTTGAAACCCTGAATCATGATCAACGTGATATCGTCCTTCTGCATGATACGGAAGGTTACTCCGCCAGCGAAATCGCCTCTATTCTGGATATCAGCCTCGGAACAGTTAAATCCCGCCTTCACCGGGCCCGGACTCAGTTAAAAAATTTTTTGGGAACCTTTTAGGGTTTTTGTTCGTGTTAATTTACAGGAGAGAAAGATATGCACTGCAAGGAAGTGAAACTACAACTTGATGCCCTGGATTGGACAGAGGAGATCGATCCCGGTGGCGATCTCAGGGATCACCTGAACGAGTGTGACGCCTGCCGGGACTACGCCCGGGAAAGGAGACTGGTAAACCTTCTGGCTTCGCTGCCGGTACGGCAGCCGGCCCCCGGATTTGAGGATCGCGTGATACGAAAGGCGTTGACCGGAAAAGGGACCCCACGTATGCCTAAACGATGGGCCCTGGCCACAGCCGCCGGCATCTTTTTGGCAGTTTTACTGACCCTGCAGTTTTACCCGGGCGGCGGGACGCACGGCCCCGTCCAATCCGCACAAAATGCAGTGGTAGAGGTTCAGCCCCAAGAGACACGTATGGTTAATCTTCGGCTCACCAGCCCCCGTAACCTGAGTGATGCCCTTATTACAGTGGAGCTCGATGACAATCTGGAGCTGGAGGGATACCGGGGAGTAAACAACCTGCAGTGGCGCTCATCCTTCCAGAGCGGTGAAAACCGGCTTGCCCTGCCTGTCCGGCTGCTGGAAAAACATTCCGGCAAGGTAACGGTTGTTCTTGAACACGGTGGGGTCAGCAGACGTTTTTCAGTACTGATCAACGCTGTCTCTGACGATGAAAGAGAGACCATAACCAAGGCTTGATAAACAGGGAGGGATTATGTGAAACTGAAAGCGACACAGGAAATGACCGGCAACATGAAAGTTTTTTAATTTAAACCATTTAGGAGAGGTAATCATGAAGAGAAAATACATTTACTATTTTTTTATTGCAGCTATTATTGGATCTTACAGCGGTGTGGCTGCGGCCCAGCCCAACGACAACGCCGACGATCGCGCCCTTGATGTCACCATGGAGGTGATGGAAGAAGGTGAGAGACCGGACAGCGCCATGGAGGACATCGAACTTCCTGAGGCCGCCTCCCAGCAAGGAGTCGAGGGTAGTGCCAGGGGACTGGAGACCGCCAATGAGGCGCGGGAGCAAAAGCGTGAATTTGGCAGGGAAAGGGCGCAAGAGGCTCGCCAGTATCGTGAAGAAGCTCGCCAGGAAGCCGGCGAGGACGCCGAACAAGCCCGCGGACGGACTGAGCAGAACATTCGGGACAACGTTTCCCGGGATAGGATGGATAATATGCCGGATGACGTTCGGGAAAATGTTCCGGATGATGTGAGGGACAGAGTACGGGACACCGTGCGGGACCGGACTCCCGGCCAGGGAGGCAATCCCGGATCCCCCCGGCCATAGACCTTGACAACCCGGCGAAACTGATAGTATATTTATTTTAGTATGCTCAGGAAACGGGGCGGGACGGCAGGGACGTTCCTGCCCCGTTTTACTTGCCGCCGCCATGCGGAATCCAGCTATTATATTGTTTTATCCGCTGTGATGGTCAGTCCCTGCAAATTAATCCCGCTCTATGGGAGGCTGATATACGATGATGTACAAACAAGTCCAATCGCTTTTAACAGGTTGCCTGGGGATTCTGCTTGCTGTTACGGTGTCCGCCGCCGAACAGGACCCGGGCTTATCCCGGTACCGGCAAGGAATCGAGATGTTCCGCAGTGGGGACTATCGACAAGCGCTTGACCATTTCGAAGCCGCCCGTCAAGAGGGCAGGGAAGGACCCACTTTGATTTATAACCTGGGTGTTTCCCATTATAAATTGGAGCAGTTCGGCGAGGCGGAAGACCTCTTTGAAGAACTGGTGGAACAGTATCCGGAATGGCAGGATTTGGGCCGTTATAATCTCGGCCGTATCGCCATGCAGCGCGGCGACGATGAGAAAGCGGCGGAATTCTTTCGCTTGGTGCGCCGGACCTCCAGTAACGAAAAGCTGGTCCATCTCGCCGGGGAGGGACTAACCACCTTGAACGTGCCTTTGGAGACAACCCGGGGGCCGGTGGAGAAAAAATATTTTACTCTACTGAGCCTGAGCTACGGATTCGACGATAATGTAATCGCCTTCCCTGACCAGCTCCAGACCAGCTCTTCCCAAGGAGAGGACACTTTCCTGGAATTTTTGGGTTATGGCCAGTACTATATTTCAGGGAATCGGGATGACGGGGTGCGGCTGCATGGTTTTGCCTACTCCAAGCAATATGATGATCTGGATGCCTACGATAATAATATCTTCAGCGCCGGTGTAAGCCGGGACAAGCGCTATGCCCCCTGGCAGGTCGAATATGGCGCAGATCTGGGGTATACCGAAGTGGACGGGGATGAACTTACAACCCGTTTAAAGGGCAGATTAAAACTCGGTCGGACCTTGGGGCCCCAGGAATACACGGTAAGATACCAACCTATCTACCATGACGCGGGCAGTGATTACAGCCAGCTTGACGGCTGGCAGCACCGCCTGGACCTGCGCTGGCGCTACGGTGTTTCGTACGGACTCTGGACGCTCCGCTATCGTCTGGACTATAACGACCGGGATGACCTGGAAGACGGTGGCACCTTCCTCAGCTATTCCCCCCTACGCAACAGCATTATGGCCGAAGGACAATGGTATGCAAGCCCGAACCTGACCCTTGTCGCCGGTACGGAATACACTAACAGTCAATACGACGATGACAATCGCCTTACCGACATCGATGGTGTTTTCAAGATAGAAGAACGCGAATCAGACGAGATCGAGCTCTGGGTGCAAGGCCAATACCAGCTCCATCCCCGCTGGCAGATTCTGGCTGAATACCGATACAGCGATCATGATGACACTTTCAAACTTTATGAATACGACCGTAACACTGCCAAATTGTCCATAGAATACGCCTATTAAGACAGGGATGGGGGGATGCTTGCTGTGAAGGCACCCTGTTGCCTGTATCCGGAATCAGTTGTGCTCTCTGGTCTTGTGAAAAGTGATCTCGGGAAAGAGTTCCTGGGAGCGGGTAAGCCGCCAGTTGCTGTCTGCCAGAAAAGTCAGTTGGTCTTCGGCATCCAAGGCGATACTGGCCTGATTTTTCTTCTTGAATTCCTCCAGTTTTTTACGGTTGTCACAGCTGATCCAGCGGGCGGTGGCATAATTGATCGGTTCATAGACCGCTTCCACCCCGTATTCCTCTTTAAGCCTTTCCATGATCACGTCGAACTGCAGGACTCCCACTGCTCCCAGAATATAATCCTTGCCCATAATAGGCCGGAAGACCTGGACCGCCCCCTCTTCAGCCATCTGGATAAGGCCTTTGTGGAGCTGTTTGGTCTTTAGGGGGTCCTTGAGAATGACCCGCCGGAAATGTTCCGGCGCAAAGTTGGGGATCCCGGTAAACTTGAGTTCCTCTTTATTGGTAAAGGTGTCGCCGATCTTAATGGTGCCGTGGTTATGTATGCCGATAATGTCTCCCGGATAGGCTTCATCTGCAGTACTGCGGCCCTGGGCCATAAATACGGTGGCATTTGCCATGGAGATCTCCTTGCCCAGCCGGTGGTGGCGGACTTTCATGCCGCGGTCGAACTTACCTGAACAGATGCGAAAAAAGGCGATGCGGTCACGGTGAGCCGGGTTCATATTGGCCTGGATCTTAAAGGTGAAGCCGGAGAAGGTTTCTTCCTCAGGGGTGACATCTCTTCCGGTAGTGGGTCTGGGCCCCGGGGCAGGTGCCAGTTCAACAAAGGTGTCAAGCATTTCCTGCACCCCGAAGTTGTTAATGGCGCTGCCGAAAAACACCGGGGTCTGGCCGGCTTTCAGAAATTCTTCGTGATCAAAGGGATTAGCCGCCCCCTCCAGAAGTTCGATGTCTTCCCGCAGTTTATCAGCCTGATTTCCGATCAGTTCTTCCAGAACCGGATCATTCAGGTCCTTGATAACCACCACGTCCTGGGGCAAGGTGTTCTGGCCGGCTTTAAAGAGATGGAGCTCCCTGCGGTAGATATTATAAACCCCCTTGAAGTCACGGCCCATGCCGATAGGCCAGGACAGCGGGGCACATTCGATCTGCAGTTTTTCCTCTATATCGGAGAGAATTTCCAGCGGATCCAGCCCTTCCCGGTCCAGCTTGTTGATGAAGGTGATTACCGGGGTGTTGCGCAGCCGGCAGACCTCCATGAGTTTTTCGGTCTGGGACTCCACTCCCCTGCCATTGTCAATTACCATCAGGGCACTGTCCACTGCTGTTAAAACCCGGTAGGTGTCCTCGGAGAAATCCTGATGGCCCGGGGTGTCGAGTAGGTTTATCCTGTAGTCGCGATAGTCGAACCCCATAACAGATGAGGTTACTGAAATTCCTCGCTTTTTCTCTATCTCCATCCAGTCACTGACAGCATGGGTATCGGATTTGCGTGATTTGATTGCCCCGGATTTCTGAATAACTCCGCCGAAAAGGAGAAGTTTTTCAGTCAGGGTTGTTTTGCCTGCATCAGGATGGCTGATTATGCCGAAGGTTCGGCGGCGTTTTATCTCTTGGTGCTGTTTTTCGTTCAAAATAACCTCGATCTCTTTTTCTGCTTCAGATATGATATTAGCTTAACTTTGTAAATATAATACTCAATTCTCAGCTTGTCCATGTCTTCTCAATTACAGAGCTTTAATTACAAGGCCGGCAGTATCTTTGATTTTTTGTTTTTAATCTTTTATCCTGGACTTACATCATTACCGTATCTCTGATATTTAATTTCTGATTTTTATTGATAAACAGTGCTTGCAACTGATCTGCCTTATTTTCTGGGAGCCCCGATAATTTTGACCATGGCTCCGGGACCGGACGGAATTTTTGTAATCACCCAGGACATATCCAGGGGGAAAAGCTGCTGTGCTGACCGTCCCGGGAATGTGCAGCGGCATCAGTATTCATGCAGCAGAGGCGGCTCTGGGTGTTTCCGCCAATTTTATTTTTCAGCTCCGGCTTTTGATCTGGTTAAGTATGCCTGAGCCGCTTACCTGTTTTTTCTGGCTTTTTTGCCCTATTTTGTCGGCCGGGATGCAGGCTCCCCGCTGCAGGATACTATGGTGCTGGGAGGTGTTTTTATGTTGCAGTCGGTACTGATTTTTACTGTTATTGCCTGTTCTTCAGGAGTCACAGATGACTGGTTTATAAAAGGAGGCCGGTTTTCTGGGGCTTTTTCCCGGACTGCGGCGGCTGTTCCTGCAAGGACTGGGGATACGGTTCGTTTTGGTGCAGCCGTAACTGAAGTATTGTAGAAGCGACGATAAAACTCTGCTCACAACTCCGGGTTGTCTGCAGCCAAAATTAATCAGGAGCTATTATTATGGTTACTTCAATCATTCTTTTTAAGGTCGAGCGCCACAGTATCAATGAGACAGCGGAAGAGCTTGCCGAAATAGACGGGATTTCGGAAGTCTACTCGGTAAGCGGCAATTATGATCTGGTGGCTATTATAAGGGTCAATTCCAATGAGGATCTGGCGGATCTGGTCACCAACAGGCTGCTCAAGATAGATACCCTGCTGAAGACTGAAACCATGTTGGCCTTCAAGGCTTATTCCCGCCACGATCTGGAATCCATGTTCTCCATAGGAGTGGAGGAGGTCTGAGCTGATATTATTTTCTAATTTCTCTCCTTCTGATATATTAATAACATAAGGTATCCATCTGATAATACTGTGAGCTGAATTCGAATAATAACTTAAGATTTCAGGAGGAGTTATGTGGTTGAAATGGCTGCCCTTAAGATGGGTGATAAGTAAGTTGGCCCGGTCTCATGGATTCCTTGATCCCTTGACTGTGCTGGCCCGAGTCCGGAGATTCGCCCAGCCTTCTGAAGTCCGCGAGCCCCTTGAACTGTTGAGGGCTGGTATGATCTTTCACGCCCGGGGGTTGATCAACAGCAAGGCCATCCAGCATAATATGGACTGGGTCTGGCCCTACTGGGTGGAGAAACAGTTTGATCCCCGGGATAATTCTTTTGTGCCCCGGGCCTTCTCCCTTACCCATATTAACCTCACCCAACGTAACTGGACTGCCGTCGGCCTTCCTTGTTCCGAGGCTTTAGTCGTTGTGGATCCCCGGGGTCTGGTTATGCCCTTTTTGGACAGCTGGAGCTTGGACACCTGGATTATTACTGAAGAAGGTGATAAGCTCATTCCTTCCAGGCTGGCTCTTGTCGACCAGCAGCTGGAATTCGATGACCGTCTGCGTATCAGGACCAGGACCGAAACAGGCGGTATGGAGCTTACCGTCTCCGTTTCCGTGGAAAATCCAGAAGATCCGGTCTGTTATTTGGATGTAACCGCTTCTTCAGATATCGGGGCCTGGGCCGTGGTTTCAGCCAGGCCTTATAATCCGGAGGGTATAAGTTTTATCTATGAGGCGGTTTGTGAGGATGACGGCCGATCATGGCTGATCAATAGAAAGCAGAGGTTGAATTTTTCCGAGACTCCGGATAGGTATGCCGTTTCAGACTATCACAGCGGGGATGTCTTTCTCCATCTGCCCGGCGAAGGGAGCAGACAGGAAAAATTGGTGTGCGAGGTTGGTATGCTGACCTCTGCTTCCCTGTTTAAAATAGAAAAGGACGAGCCCCGGATATTCCGGGCGGAGATTCCTCTTCAGGTCCGCAATCCCCACTTTTTTTCCCCCTGGAAGGTAGCAGGGGCTGACCGGAAGAGTATCCCGGAGGCTGTTTCCGGCTGTGACCAAGTGGAAGATAGCAAGGACTGGAAGCATACTCTGGAAGGCTCCTGCCGGCTCAAGGTGCCGGACAGTCAGTTCCAGTTCCTCTATGAGGCTGCGGTCAGGAGTTTGCTGCTTCATTCGGTGAGCAGTGTCTATCCGGGCCCTTTTACTTACCACAGGTTCTGGTTTCGGGATGCAGCCTTTATCATACATGCCTTGCTCAATGCCGGATTTGCCAAAAGGGTAGGGAGACTGCTCCCCTCTTTTTTCCCTTACCAGACCAAGGAAGGCTTTTTTAAATCGCAGGATGGGGAGTGGGATTCCAACGGCGAGGCCCTGTGGACCATCTCCCGCTACTATTCCCTGACCGGTTCGATTCCTCCTGAGAAATGGAGAAAGTCCATATACCGGGCCGCCCGCTGGATAATCAGGAAAAGGATTTCCCGGAAAAAGAAAGTCCCTCATGCCGGGCTGTTTCCGGCCGGATTCAGTGCCGAACACCTTGGTCCCAACGACTATTACTATTGGGACAACTTCTGGGGGATAGGAGGTCTTTATGCCGCAGCTTACCTGGCCGAACTTTATGGGGATAAGAGTGCGGCTGATGAATTCAGGGGGCAGGCCCGGGATTTTTTCCAGACCGTGGATGCCAGTCTGAAGAGGGCCCAAGAAAGGATCAATCGGCCGGCAATGCCTGCCGCCCCTCTCAGGAGACTGGATAGCGGAGCCATAGGTTCCCTGGTTGCCGGCTATCCTCTGCAGCTCATGGAGGCTGATGACCCCCGCCTTCTGGACACAGTGGAGTTTATTCTGGAAAGTTGTCTGGTCAAGGGCGGTTTTTTCCAGGACATGATTCATTCCGGGATAAATCCGTATCTCACCATTCATCTGGCCCAGATTCTCCTGCGGACCGGGGACCAGCGCTGTTTAGACCTGATTTCCACGGTTGCCGGAACAGCCTCCTCCACCGGACAGTGGCCGGAGGCGATCCATCCCCTCACCGGTGGCGGCTGTATGGGGGACGGTCAGCATATCTGGGCTGCTGCGGAATGGCTGACAGTGACCCGGGACTGTTTTGTCCAGGAGGAACTCTTTAAGGACCGCCTCGTTCTGGGAGGTGGGATTCCCCCGTCCTGGCTGGCCAGTGGAGAAGAGATGTCACTGGGCTCCACTCTGACCAGATTCGGCCCCCTGTCTGTGGAAATTAAACCCGATACCGGTGGGGTCAGGGTGCAGTGGTCCGGGCAGTGGCGGGAAAAGGAGCCACGGATCGCGGTGCGTCTGACCGGTTATGCGGAAATTACGGCCGAACCTGGAGAGCATTCGGTCTATTTAACCAGGAGCTGAAAAATCGGGGAACCCTGTTTCTATACCGCGGATCTTCAAATTATGAATCAGTGAGTGGTAGTAAATGCAAATATTCTTAACCGAGGACCCTGCATTATGAATATATTGATGATGACCAATACCTATACCCCCCATGTTGGCGGGGTTGCCCGTTCCGTGGACTCTTTTGCCAGGGAATACCGCCGATTGGGACACCGGGTTATGGTGGTGGCCCCGGAGTTTGAAGGTACGCCGGAGAAAGAGGAGGATGTGGTGCGTATACCGGCCATTCAGAATTTTAACGGCAGTGACTTTTCGGTGCGGCTTCCCATCCCCTGGGGGCTTAACCGGCGGCTGGAAAAGTTCCAGCCTGACATTGTCCATTCCCATCATCCCTTTTTATTGGGTGATACCGCCCTCAGGGTCAGGAATCATTTCGTAATTCCCATAGTATTCACCAATCATACCCGTTATGAGCAGTACAGCCATTATGTTCCCCTGGATTCTCCCTTGCTGAAGCGTTTTATAATAAAGCTGGCTGTAGGATACTGTAACCTGGTCGACCATATCTTTGCCCCCAGCGAAAGCATTGCCCAGCTCCTCAGGTCCCGTGAAGTCAAGACCCCTATTGATATTGTGCCCACCGGAGTTGATGTTGATTACTTTGCCGAAGGAGACGGAAAAGCCTGCCGCCATCGGGCCGGGGTGCCGGAGGAGGCTTTTGTGGTGGGGCATGTCGGCCGTCTGGCCCAGGAGAAAAATCTCCTGTTTCTGGCTAAGTGTGTCCTGAAGTTCATGAAAGACAATGAAAATACCTGGTTCCTGATAGCCGGCAAGGGGCCCGAGGAAAGACCTATAAAGGCTCTGTTTGCCGGAGCCGGGATGGAGCACAGACTGGTCCATTTAGGCAAACTCCAGGGCAGAGAACTCACTGATTTTTACCATGCCATGGATGTCTTCGCTTTTGCCTCCCAGTCTGAAACTCAGGGAATGGTTCTGACTGAAGCCATGTCTGCCGGGAAACCTGTAGTGGCAGTTGATGCCTCCGGGGTCAGGGAGGTGGTCAGGGACAGGGAAAACGGCCGGCTGCTGGCAGGGGAAGATATTGACGGGTTTGCCGGGGCCTTGACCTGGGTACTTAAGGCTGATCAGGAGCAGCGCCGTTTATTGAATCGGGCATCCCTCCGGACTGCGGAGAATTTTTCCCTTACCAATATGGCTGAGAAGGCTCTGGCAATATATGAAGATCTGATCGAAAAAGAGTTTGAAGAGCAGGAGATTGAAGATTCTCTCTGGTCTGAGGCCCGCAACCGGGTAGAGACGGAATGGCGGTTGGCCAGGAAGCTGATTGACGCGGGCATAGATACCATCAAGGAGAAAAGCGGTCTTAATGGAAAATAATCAGGGACAGAGACACGGTCTGATTATGATCCAGATCGACGGCTTATCCAGGCCGGTCCTTAAACGGGCTCTGAAAGAAGGCCGGATGCCTTTTTTGAGTAAGTTGCTGGAGCGGGGAGGTTATCGGTTTTTCCCTTTTTATCCCGGCGTCCCTTCCACTACCCCCCGGTTCCAGGGGGAATTGTTCTACGGAGCGGAAATGGTAATTCCGGCCTTCAGTTTCCGGGACCACATTTCCGGCAGAATCTTAAGACTTTATGATCCCGAGGCGGCCGGTCTGATTGAGAAAAGAATGGAAAAACAGTGCCAAGGCCTGCTGAAGGGCGGTTCTTCCTATGCCAATATCTACTGCGGCGGTTCGGAAGAATGCCATTTCTGCACGGTTTCTTTCGGGCAGGACCGGCTTTTCCGGAAGCAGAACATGGTAAAGCTGCCCCTCACCATTTACAGGTTCTTCAGATCTCTTTTGAAGTCCTCCTTTTTAATGGCGGGCGAATCGGCGCTGGCTTTTTTTGATTTTTTCCGGGGTGTTTTAAGCGGCTACAGCCTGTACAAGGAATTGAAATTTATCCCCAGCCGGGTGGCCATTTCCCTTCTGCTCCGGGATATGGTCAGGGACAGCGTTATAATGGATATCAGGGACGGCAGGCCTTTCATCCATCTCAATTTTCTTGGTTATGATGAGCATTCTCACCGCCGTGGTCCCGATTCCCTTTTCGCCCTCAAGACCTTGAAGGGGATAGATTCCGCCATTGCCAGGATATGGCGTAACGCCCGGAAAAAGGGGGGGAGAAAGTACAGCTTCTGGATTTATTCTGATCACGGCCAGGAAAAAGTTGTCCACTATGAGAGCGAGCAGGGCAGGACCTTGAGGGAGGCGGTGGACAGCGTCCTCAATGAATACCAAAGCGAAAGACGCTCCAGGAATAACCACCCGGAAAAACGTGGTATTCAGTCCCTGCGCTATTCTCTTTTAGGGGGCCGGCTTATCAGGAAAATCGTGGGGTTCAAGATTTTCAATCACGATTCTGAAAGAGAGAAAGCCGTGGTTACAGCAGTAGGACCGTTGGGCCATATTTACCTTACCAAGGACTCTGATTTGGAAGAAAGGAGGCATCTGGGCCGGGCCCTGGTGGAAAAGGCGGCTATACCCCTGGTTCTGACCGCCGACGGTAACGGCAGAGTTGTCGCCTGGAACAGAAACGGCGAGTTTGTCCTCCCTGATCAGCCGGCAGAGGTGCTGGGTGCTGATCATCGCTATCTCCAGGAGGTAACTGCTGATCTGATTGAGCTCTGTTATCACAAGGATGCCGGGACCTTTGTGATTTCCGGCTGGCGGCCGGGAGGTACCCCCCTGAGTTTCCCCATTGAACAGGGGGCTCACGGTGGTCCGGGATATCAGGAGACCGATGCCTTTGCCATGCTGCCCCGGGATCTGTTTCCGGAAAATCCGGGGGCGGATTATATCAGTGTAGATGAGCTGCGTCGGGTTGCCCTGTCTGTGAGCAGAAATTTGAAATGATTCTTAAAAAACACATTATGAACGCTTAGCCTTGAATATTTTTCGCAGAAGTGTCCGTATAAGGGTGATGACCTACAATATCCATAGCTGCAAGGGGATTGACGGCAGGATATCTCCTGAAAGGATCGCCCGGGTCATTTCCTGCTATGAACCGGATATTGTAGCCCTCCAGGAAGTTGATGTCGGTAAATTACGTAGCGGCAAAAGAGACCAGGCCTACGACATTGCCTCTTTTATGGAGATGTTTTGCCACTTCCATCCTTCCCTGCATATAGAGGAAGAACTATACGGCAATGCCGTATTAAGCCGTTTCCCTCTTAAACTGGTCAAGGTGGGCAGGCTCTCAGGTATAAAGCGGAAACCGGGACTGGAGCCCCGGAGTGCAATCTGGGTGAAAATTGATGTGGAGGGTATCCCGGTTAATTTTATCAATACTCATCTGGGCTTGCGCCGTCTGGAAAGATGCCGTCAGGCTGATCTCCTCATCGGGCATAAGTGGCTGGCAAACCCGGAATGCGGTTGCCCGGTGATACTGGGCGGCGATCTGAATTCTCAACCCCGTTCTTACGTCTACCGCCGCTTTCAGAGACAACTTCGGGATGTTCAGTGGAGAATAAAAGGGGAAAGGGAGAAGCCAACCTGGCCTTCCCGACTGCCCTTCAACAGGATAGACTATCTGTTTGTCAGTGACGGGATTGAGGTGAAGAGCGTCCAGGTTCCCGGGACCGGCCTGGCCAGGACCGCCTCTGATCATCTGCCCTTGGTTGCCGACATCATAGTCCATAAGCGCTGATGACCAAACTTAAAGTTGTCGTAATCATACTGACTGTGGCCGCCTTTTTGGCGGCAGGTCTGATCTCTTTAAGCAAAGGGCAGGGCTTCTTCGCCTGGTTTAACTTCCTGGTCAACAGGGATACCCAGCCTATACTTTTTATCTTCTTAATGGCCCTGATGCCCATAATCGGCTTCCCTCTCTCTGTCTTCCTGATTCTGGCCGGCATCAAGTTCGGCATGGTCTGGGGCTCTCTCCTGACAGCGCTCACCATGATCATTCATCTGACTGTCTCTTATCTGCTGGCCCATTCCCTATTTAAACCTTATCTTGACAGGATGCTGAAGAACTACCGGGGACATCTCCGCTATTTCAGGGAGAAAGTCAGTATTTCCCATCTCTTTCTGTTCGTAGTTATTCCCGGCCTCCCCTACGCTGTCAAAAATTACACCCTTAGTCTCAGCGGCCTGACTTTCCAGGCCTACTTCGCCCTGGGTTGGACTGTCCAGATGGTCATGGCCCTGCCCTTGGTGATTCTCGGCAGCTATGCCATCAGGATGAATTTGACCTTGGCTCTTCTTATCCTGGTTTTCTTGATGCTGTTGTACCTGATCTTGAACCGGCTTTACCGTAGGCTTGGAGCCGACCTGAAACCGTCCTCTCCGGAAGAAGAAGGGGAAAACAATGATGAAACCTGACTGAATTGGAGAGTAATGGGCAAAAGATCATGTCCTGATTTTATTTCTAAAACCAAGCGCTGACCGGGGCAATTTTTTTAGGTTGCTATCTGGCCATCTGATATCTTCTCATCCTCACGTTGATCATGATGCCGATACCTGCCATGGTAGTGAGCAGGGAGGAGCCCCCGTAGCTGAAAAGGGGGAGGGGCATTCCCACCACCGGCAGCAGTCCCATGACCATGGCCAGATTAATCAGAGACTGCCATAAGATCAGGGAGGCAACGCCCAGGCAGAGAAGGGTGCCGAACTTGTCTTTGGAGGAACAGGAGATCTTGAGCCCCCAGAGGATCATGGTGAAATAGACGACCAAAAAGATGAAGGAACCTGCAAAACCGAACTCTTCCGCCCAGATGGAAAAGGCGAAGTCGGTGTGCTTTTCCGGCAGAAAATTGAGGTGGCCCTGGGTCCCCTTGAGATAGCCTTTACCCAGCAGGCCGCCGCTGCCCATGGCAATTTTGGACTGGAAAATCTGATAGCCCGTGGTCATGAGATTCTTATCCGGAGAGAACAGGGATTCAATCCTCTCTTTCTGGTAGGGCTTAAGCAGGAATTTCCAGGCGACTGGAATAATGGAGAGAGTTATAGTGGTCAGAATGGCGAAGGTCGACCATTTCAATTTGACAAAGATGGTCATGGAAGCGAAGATAAAGATTAGCAGCAGGGCTGTACCCAGGTCCGGTTGTTTCAGGATAAGCAAAAAGGGGACAGCTGTCAGCAGAATGGGAATCAAGAGTTCTTTAAGGGTCAATCCCTCGGAAGTGTCGTAACGGGAATAATAACTGGCCAGAACAATAATCAGGGCCAGTTTGGCAGCCTCTGAGGGCTGGAAGTTTACCGGTCCGAGATCGATCCAGCGTTTGGTATGGACATGAAGCAGGCCGAACACCAGAACATAGAGAAGGGTGATAATGGTGGCGGTGTAAATGGTGTAGTCCCAGTTCAGCAGCTTGCGATAGTCAAAACAGATAATAACACCTATTACTCCCAACCCTATAATGAAATAGTAGAGCTGTTTTAGATAAAGGCCATTACTACTGCCCTGGTCCTGGTATGTTATACTGTAGAGATTCATGATACTCATGGTTGCTATAATCAGTACAAAGAGCAGAATAACCCAGTCAAAATTCTGGAGAAGTCGTCGGTCAAATCGTAACATGGAAATCAGGAGTCTTATTTTTCTTCTATATTGAAATATTTCTCTAATATCTTCCTGGCAATCGGTGCTGCAGTCGAGCCCCCGTGGCTGCCGTGTTCAACAAAGACCGTAACGGCGATTTCCGGATCTTCCGCCGGGGCGAAAGAGGTAAACCAGGCATGGTCCTTGTACTTATATGGTATATCTTCCTCGAGCAGCGCCTTGAATCTGTCCAGGCCAAGCGTTTGGGCGGTTCCGGTTTTGCCGGCCACGGTGATCGTCTCCAGCCTGGCCTGTTCGCCTGTGCCGTGTTTAGCATTAACTGCATCGACCAGTCCCTGTTTAATCAGATCCAGGATTTCCCGGGAGGCGGAAATTTTGCCGTCTGTTTTTGAAGAGAATTTTTCCTCCGTATTTGTGTCCATTTTCCGTATTTCTTCTACCAGGCGGGGCTGATAAAGGGTCCCCCCCTCTGCGATTGCTGCTGTCATCCGGCAGATTTGCAGCGGCGTAGTCAGGTTGAAGCCCTGGCCGATTGCCGTGGAGAGAGTCTCTCCCTCCTGCCAATTTTGGTTTTTGGTCCTTTTTTTCCAATCCGGATCAGGGACCAAACCAGCGGCCTCTCCCGGCAGCGCAATGCCTGTTTTTTCCCCAAGTCCGGATTCTCTGGCATACTTGGCCAGATTCCTGATCCCGAGCCGGTGACCCACCTCGTAAAAATAAACATCGCACGATTCACTCAAGGCCTTTTTCAGGGTAGTGGCGCCGTGCCCTCTTTTCTTCCAGCATCTGTACTTTCTGCCGTGCAGTTCCATGGAGCCGTTGCAGTAGATGATGGTTTCGGGAGTTATGACTTCCTCAGATAGACCGGCCAGAGCGGTAACTGTTTTGTAGGTGGAGGCTGGAGGATACTGACCCTGGATGTTTTTATCTGTAAGGGGGTCCAGGGGATTCTGGACATGATCCTGCCAGGTCTTGCTGCTTATGCCGCCGGCAAATTCCTGTATCTCTATGGGCGGAGAACTGGCCAGCACCAGGAGCCTGCCGGTTTTAACTTCCATGGCGCATATAGCTCCTGCTCTGCCCTGAAGGGCTTTTTCAGCCTCCTTCTGCAGATCAACATCAATAGTCAGTTTAAGATCGTTGCCGGGCAGGGCTTTCTTGACTCTCAAGTTACGCTGGACAAAACCCCGGGAATCGACTTCCAGGTAGCGCTTTCCCTTTTCTCCCCGGAGCTCATTATTGAAGGTCTTTTCAATTCCTGTTAAGCCGAGCAGGTCGCCGCCTTTGTAGTAGTCGTCCTCTTTTACCTGCAATTGCTGCTTCGATATCTGGCCCAGATAGCCGAGCAAATGGGAGGCCAGATTGCCGTGGGGATACCGACGCCTGGGAACAGTTTTGATGACTACTCCGGGAAGGGAGAATTTATGATTTTCTAAGTAAATCAGGGTGGAACGGTCAATATCTTCGGCCAGCAGAATAGGTACGTAGTTGGGCTGATCGCTGGCCTCGCGCACCTTCTCCAGGATATCGGAGATACTGAGATCAAGAATGGAAGACAGTCTTTTTATGATCAGTTCAGGCCGGCGGGCATCTTCCTTATACCACAAGACATTAAAGCAGGGTCTGTTGGTGACCATAATGCGGCCCTGTCTGTCCATAATTCTTCCCCTTGGAGGAGTAATTTCCCTGGACCTGATCAGGTTGGTCTGGGCCCGCTGGGAATAGTCCTCATAGTTAAGGACCTGCAGGTACCAGAGCCGGGTCAGAAGAAGGGCCGCTATTATAATTACAAAGGCGGAGGCAATTTCTACCCGCTTTTTCAGAAGAGCCAGTTCTTCTTCATTAACCTGTCGCAGATCAGTAAGGGGATTTTTCATCTTAAATATTTTATTGATAAGTTCCTGAATCCTGATTTAATTCTGACCCAGTTAGCGCCGGGCTTTGAATCTGTTGCTCCTATTTCTCCTTTGCAGGAAAAATATCTTCTTTTCAGAGATTGACCATCTATAAAGAAAGTCAAAAAGGGCGAAACACGGCATGGTGAGAACTGCGATAACCAGCATCTGGAAAAGTATGGGCCGCCAGTCCCAGGGCAGAGAGCCTCCGTCAGAAAGCAGAATTGCCGTAAGATAGAGCAGAGCGTTTATAAAAAGATAGCTCAAAAGAACTATCGGTATCTGGGGGGCCTTGTCCTTGATAAACAGCTTCTTGGAGAGGAATCTGATTCCTGCCATGAGCACAAGCAGGGTAATGGGATAAAGACCTCCGAAAACACCGGAGACAATGTCGAGAATAAGGCCCAGCAGGAGTATGATTATGGTGCTTGACCATAAGTTGAAGTGCAGGCTGATAAAAACGATCAGGATCAGGTAAAGATCCGGTCTTCCCAGCCATTCCGGCAGGGCCGGGAAAAGTGCTGTGCGCATGATAAGCAGGAATGTGCCTAACAGCAAAAAAAAGGTGGTGGTCATTCAGCTTAGGGCGTTCTGATTTGGTGATTATACTTCTTGAGAATGTCCTGTTTGGCCAGGGGATTTTCCTGAAGGATAATTATGACTTCTTCCAGTCTGGAGAAATCAATTGCCGGTTTTACCTCTATTTCCTGAAACATTCCCCTTTTGCTGCGGGTTACCCGGGAGACGGTGCCCACCGGCAGCCCCTTGGGAAAAACACCGGCGAGACCCGAGGTAACAATGTCGTCATCCTGGCTGACCTCGTAATTCCTGGGGACATAACGCAGATTGTAGTGATCTCCCGCACCCTTGATGATACCGTGAACCCTGTTGTTCTGAACCAGGACGTCTATGGCGCAGTTGGGATCACTGGCCAGCAATACCTTGGCGAAATCAGGGGAAGTACTCATGACATGGCCCACAACACCCTGGGAGCTGATGACCGCCATACCTTTTTCAATTCCGTGGGCAGAGCCGCGGTCAATAATGACTGTCCTGAACCAGAGGGAAGGATCGCGGCCGACAATGGCGGCAGTAAGAGTGGGAGAACTGAGTGATTCCTTCATCCCAAGAAGCCGGTGCAGCCTTTGATTGGTGGCTATGGCCTCCCGGTATTTGTTCTGTTCTGCCCGGAACTCGCTAAGTTTTTTTTTCAGCCTCTTGTTTTCTTCGCGGACGTCCCATAGAGCCACGTAGTCAGACCATATAAGGTCAGAAAAGGAGGTGATTTTATGAAAAACAAACTGTCCCTTGCCTATCAGGTCCAGGGTGAATTTTTGGGTGGTGTTCAGTTCCCGCTTTCCCACCGCCGAGACTATGACTATGAGAATCAGGGCGAAGATCAAAGCTGAAATGATGTACGGCCGGCGGTTCTTTTCTCTTTTATTACTCCTCCTGTGCATGTGAGGTCAGCTGTAAGTTTTCATTTGTCATTTGTAAGTTAATATCATTTAATCGATTAACCTTTAATCTACTGTTACCTCCTTGAGGACATCGATCTTTTCAAGAGCCTGGCCTGAGCCGATAACCACTGAAGTGAGGGGATCTTCGGCAATAATTATGGGCAGACCGGTTTCCTCCTGCAGCCGTTTGTCTATATTGGTCAGGAGGGCACCTCCACCCGTCATAATGATGCCCTGATCGACTATGTCGGCTGACAGTTCGGGCGGCGTGGTTTCCAGGGCCAGTTTTACGGCTTCCAGGATGGCGTCGACCTGTTCATCAATCGCCTCTCTTATTTCATTCGCATCAATGGTTACCGTCTTGGGAACCCCGGAGACCAGATCCCGCCCTTTGATATCCATGGTTTGATAAGGAGAGACCGGAAGGACGTTGCCTATGGTTGTCTTTATGTTTTCTGCAGTATGGATGCCGATAGCGAGATTATGTTTGCGTTTGATATGTTGGAGAATGGAATCATCCATCTTGTCGCCGGCCACCCGCACGGATTTGGAGTAAACAATGCCGGCCAGGGAGATAACTGCCACTTCAGTAGTTCCGCCTCCTATATCAACAATCATGCTGGCGGTGGGTTCGGTTATGGGCAGCCCGGCTCCAATGGCGGCAGCCATGGGCTCTTCTATCAGATAGACTTCCCTGGCCCCGGCTGATTCTGCTGACTCACGAACCGCTCTTTTCTCCACCTGGGTGATCCCGGATGGTACGCTTATGATTATCCGCGGATGGACCAAGGTCCTTCTGTTATGCACTTTTCTGATAAAGTAGCTCAGCATGGCCTCCGTGACCTCGAAGTCAGCGATAACACCGTCTTTGATGGGGCGGGTAGCCACGATATTTCCCGGAGTCCGGCCGAGCATCATCTTTGCTTCTTTGCCCACTGCCAGGACCTTATTGCTGCGCAAGTCGTTGCGGATTGCAACCACAGACGGTTCCCGGAGGACAATCCCTTTTCCCTTTACATAAACAAGGGTGTTTGCCGTGCCGAGGTCCACTGCCAGGTCGTTGGAGGCCCAGCCGAACAGGAAGTTGAAGGGTGAAAACATAGTCGTCTCTCATTAATTATCCCATTACCAAGGGGTAAGCGGGGAAATTTTCCGCACTGCTCGCGGAGTTTTCGATTTGAACTCAATAACTTAACTTGAAGATGCCTGTTTATCATTAATACAGCCGGTAATAATAATATAAAAAGCGGAAAGTGAAAAGTGTTTAATGCAGGTCCCGGGAGATACTTTCCTTACTAACCCTGAATTCAAACCAGATCAGATATGAAACCACTCCGGATACAATATAAATATGATTGAGGTTATTTATCGGGGTATATCAGAGAGGCGGGATGTTGGCAAGAAAATATGGATAAAATTCTTGACAATTTGTTTTCTCATGGCATATATGATCCTTTAATTCAAATAAATACCAGGTGAATGTGGGGCTATAGCTCAGCTGGGAGAGCGCTTGAATGGCATTCAAGAGGTCAGCGGTTCGATCCCGCTTAGCTCCACAATGAAGAAGGCCCGTCGGGACAGTCCCCGGCGGGCCTTTTGATTTTCCGGAGAGGGGAGGGTGACGACCCTCACCC
>JBKHJR010000003.1:0-74675 GCA_046537975.1 Desulfurivibrionaceae bacterium | reverse complement strand
AAGAGCTAAAAGCAGCATAGAATTTTGGTGTCCGCTATTGACGACCGACCCCAGTCATCCCGCTCCAAGGCAAGGTCGATTAATTTGGGAGCAGCTTTCGCCGGTGACAGTTGAACCATTAAGTTGCATAATCGACGAACCGATGAGTTATTTCTTGAATATAACTGATGCTCGATGGCATGAAAGGCTTGCTCAACATTATATTTGGCCAACCCTTTGAGTGCAGATAAAGTAACATCAAAAACAGGGAAGTGCTTCTCAAAGGCTTTATCGGTTATCCGTTCTCGCAGGTCTGGATCATAGGATTCAGCTGCTATCTCATAAGGGTGGTGGAGGGATATGCCTTTCTTGCAGAGTTGTACAGCCCACGGGACAGCCTTTTCTTGGATTGAAGGAAAATTATAATATAGCCTTAGTACTATTTCCGTTTCCTTTCTATCCCATTTGCTAAAAGGGGTATTGCGTAGGTATGAGAGAAGACAAGGTAAGCCGTCTTCTTCCAGAGCGATCAGATAATTGATTGCTAAATGCCAATTTTTCTCAGTATTGAGAAGAGGGACAATCAGCTTTGTATGATGGGGTTGAAGATCATTGAGTCCCAATAGAGTCCTGCAGGCTATGCTGGCGATATTACTATCCGGTTCTGCTCTTTCCAATACTTCCAATATAAGAGGACTAAAGGCGGGATCGGCGCTCAGCCAAGCAATTATCAGGGCTTTAAAGGTGTCATTATTATTGGTCTTTTGATCAGAAAGAATAGTTGTTGCACGCTCTGTTAGATCTTTGTCCATAGGATCATTATCACGCCTGAGTTCGGCGAGATCGATGGGAACAGAGATATCTTCCTCCCGCCAAATGGCTTCTACTAATTTTTTATCCTCTCCTATGGCTGCAAGGGCTATTTTTGCTTCTCTACGTTCAAGTAATGTTTTTGAGTCTGGTTTCCCTTTTTCATCTTTCGATACTGGCTGATTTGCCATATCTGTCAAAAGCTGAACAGTTTTTTTATCAGGATGAATAAATGCCCAGTTTAATCCGCCATATCGTCCCCAATGATTGGTGGATTCAAGCTCATGATTTATAAGTTCCGTTATACCGTTACCGCCTATACAGATCAGGAGGTGCCGGACTCTGTCGAGAATTATATCACGGGTTTTTGACAGATGGGGGATTCGGCTACAAGCAATTTTAGTGGTCATGCTTTCAAGTTTTCCGCCAGCTTCCTGTGCGATAATGTCGAGAAGATCAGGGCGGGAAATGTTCGCCAGTAGTTGCAAAGGATGATACAGCCAGACAGGGTCATTTTGGCATGAAGAATCGAATTTGTTTTTCAAATCATCTTCTAATGCCCCCAGGTGGTAATTTAATAAAGCCTGATCAAGCTCATCTGCTCTGTCAATAAAAAGGTCGTCAATTAAGCGACGACCACGGGGGTCCTGCCTTGCCATTTCAAGTAACTTTTCCCGCGTTTGTTCAGGTCTTGCATGAAGTAATGGTGGTAGCCACCAGTTCCGGGTAGCTACCAGTTCATTCTTGGTGATATCAAATAGGCGGGTAATAGCTTTATCGGGGTCAAGCTTGACCAAATTGGATAGGGCGGCAGCATTCGTCAGATCTTCGGTATTAGAAAGATTGTCGATAAGACGATCTTTCATTGTAATGTCCCTGAAACGGCCAATGCAAAACATCAGGCCACGCAGGCGATTAGGGGGAGTATTAGCCGCCAGAAGATCTTTAACTTCCTTCCACAAAGATTGTGATTCTGGATGGTCCAAGTTATACAGGAGGTAAGCTAATTCTGGAACCATCTCCTGATCCGAATAAAACGTTGTTATGCAGTCACGGAGCCAACCCGGATCATTTTGGATACCAATGCGAAGGGCATTAGAGCTTGCCTCACGATCAACAAACCATTTATTGCCTTTGTCCTTGGGGGCTTTGACTCGTGCCTTGTGAATTTGCCATAGGCGGTCCAGGAATCGGGAAGAAGGGACAGCAGCAGCCATAGAGATGCCCACTGACTGTTTGGAGTATGAACGAGAGTGCAGTAAGCCTTCAATCTCTACAGAGAGATCCACATTCTCTTGGCAGGCGATCTGAGTGACGCTTTCTGCAATAAATTTGATCCTGATGTCATTTTCATCAGAGGAGATTAATTTATCAAGCCGGGCCATTAGTACGGGCACCGCCCGTCCTCCAAGGGTGGGGATAAGCTTTTTATAAAAATCCGAACCGTGCCCTCCATATTCTTTCCTTTCTTCTAAGCTTGAAAGAATGGCGACTGCGTCTTTTGTTCTGGTTGGGTCTCCGGAAAGCAGCCAGAGTACATCCATCAGCACATACTCCAGTTTTTTTTGATAATGACGGGTGAAGGATGAACATTTTGCCAGTACGTTTTCTAAATCTTTGATAGAATGTCTGCCATTATCAAGTTGGAGAACCAGTTCCTCTGCCACTGCCCAATTCAGGAGGCGGTCATGAGCAAAAGCAACATCGCTTCCCTTAAGACATTGGAGCCACCCTGACGCCTGTAGACGATGAAGATTTGATTCATCAAGTCCTGCTTCATGCCAATCTGGCCTGGAAATCGGATAATTTTGGTCATTCAGAACCCTTGCTGCTATGGTCAACAATACTCCTTCATCGCCTGGCTGAGTATACCAGTCTTTCCGCTCCCAAAAGGCTTTAAATATTTCATATTCACTATTGGGGGATGTGTGGAATGAGCCATAAGGCAGACAAAGATAAATGCTGGCCAATATGGGTGTTCTCAGCAGCTTTTGTAAATCTCTCGGCAATCGTGACCAGCTTCGATCACACTTATGGAAAAGTTTATCTACCTCATCGACAGAGAATCGGTCAACCGAATGAAAATGAATGGTGTCGGTCCTGTCTTGCTGGAGTGTCTTGGCTGCAGTTGAAGAGACTGATAATGCCAGACGCATTCCCCAGCGGGTCCATGGTTGTCTAATGAGGATTTTTGCCAGGTCGGTATCCTGGATATCATCCACCGCAATGGTAAGCCAGGGCATAATTGCATTCGGAGCCATTTCACGAAAATGCGTTTTTAATGCGGAGGCGGTTTTTTCATTTGTTTCTCCCAACCCCTCTTGCCAAACAAGCCTCATGGCTTCTTTCAGTGTATTTTCTTTATTATCCTCAGCCCGGAGCCAAACGACTGGTTGGCGGGATTCCGCCTGATTTTGAGCTAACCGTGCCAGCTGCCATGTTTTCCCAGCTCCACTATCGCCGTAAATTAAGAGTATAGGCTTTTCCGGAGGCCATTCCGGAGGATTTCTTACGTCCTTTTCAGGGTTGTAATTGACGCGATTTAATTCATCGTCAACCATAGAGGCCAGAGTCTCGCTGAGTGCGGCCAAGTTCTTCATACGCTCTGGATTAAGACCTGCCTCCTGGAAAAAGTCATCCAGAATGTTCCTGGTGATATGGGTTTCACCCTTGCTAAGCTTACCCATGAGCATGCCGACCAGCTGATGACGTATGTTTTTTTCATCACCGAGGTCAGGAGCATAGAGGCGTAGCAGCCGTTCTACTTTATTGGAGTGGTAACCGGTGGAAACTTCAAACTCCATCTCAAAATTTGCCAGCAAATTGAAAACTGCCTTTTCGGCATCAGCCCGCTCATGTTCTTGAGCACTACCGGTTTTTGTCACAACATGATTAAATAGTCCACGAATTGACAAGGGAAAGCCGGATCCAAAATGATAATGCCCGCTTTCATCAAGGGATTGGGGGCCATCGGATAGACGAACCTCTGAAAGGAAATCACGGAAGCTGCGCAGACGCCCTTCCCGGCCATCGGTAACAAAACGGTACTTTGCTTTTTTGCTGGGGGGTTCTGGAACAGCTTTACGAAGGTCAGGTAAGACTTTTTCAATAATATCTTTGGTTGACCATGTGCTTTCTGGGCGAGATTTATATTGTTCAACAAGGTATAGGCCAGCTGCTTCGCAACGGGCGTCGCCCCCGTCCTTTGGTTCAAGGATAATACAAAGATCCTCCGGATCATCTAATTCTGTTAAAGAACCAGTAACTTGAATATTGGCCAGCCAAGCTAAATGATTCAGGATCTGATACAGGAAACCATTTATAGCCGCCGGACCTCCAGACTGGGGCATTTTGTTCTCCAATTATTTGACACAGTAGAAGTATATAATTTGTTTGGCTATATCCGAAACTCCCAAATAGCTGGCAGGCCAGGAGTCCTCATGGCATAGACTATTGACTGCAATTTTATAATGCACGAATTTTTGCCGGAATCTGTGCAGGTTTAGGTGCCATCAATTAATATTTTGGGAAATCCGGATAGACCCTTTCTTATTCCCTTTTACTCATACGCAATTTTTTACGGCAAAACTTTCAGGTTATCCCGTCATGGGAACCTGTTATGACAGACTGAAAATTGGATTTTTCAGGATCGACTACTTAGATTTGTTAAAAAGCTGCCTACCCTTCTATTTTCTCATAAATTTCAAATTACTATCAATGTGTCTTGCAAGAGGGTGTTGAGTAAAGCAGGTTCTGTTTCTCAGCATAACGTTGATCGGATCAACAACTCTGATCTACTATTATTATGGCATCTGGTTCATCCGGCTCCGGAGTTTCTTCCAGGCCGAACGCCTGTCTTTCAAGAGGTATGAGATTTTTGAGGGCCATGGACAGATCCCGAAGCACCCCGGAATGTCCTGGAAGAGAGACGGCCTTCATCATGCGGTTGTATCTGCGCTTGTCATCGGCGGTCTCTTCGATATCCGCTTCGATCTCGCCCCGGTAAAGAGCTGCTTCATGGAGCTGGGACAGGAGTAGCTCGGTCATGTTCCTGGCTTTCCTTATGTCCTTACGGTGGGAGAGAATAACTTGCATCCCCAGCTCGGCAGCCTCTTTTATTGCCAATCTTTCCTGTTGCTGTAGGCCCTGTTGAGATTGATCCGACGGTTGACCATCGGTTATCTGAATGGCGTTGGTAACCTCGGCATTGATGGCAGATTTTACATGATCACTGAGATCCCGTTTCAGTCCATACTCTTTAATCCAGCGGTGAACGGTATCACGGGAGACATTGTGCTGTCTGGAAATAGCTGTAATGGGTAATTGTCCAGCTCTTACTGCCCGAAAGACGGGCTCGAAATTAGGGTGTCGTGGTATCTTTTTAGTGTCTGACATAATAAACTCTTTTAATATAAAGACTTACACCATCTGACAGTCTATGCAAGAATTTTTCTCACTAAACTGAACGAAAATTCGGGGCTCCTGGTAGAAACATAGTTTATTGAGAATGCAAGCAAAATTGCTTTAATGACGATCATTTTTGATGGAAGGAATTATTGTTGTTGATGGGAAGAAGGCGCTGGGTAAAGAAAAGGTATCCGACATCGCCTGACATCCTTCTACGCGCGTGGAGAACTGGATCGGTTCTCAATGGCCATATTGACATACATGCGTTTAAACTCACCAGCGAGTAACTCGAAATGTTGGGAATTCTTAGTAATTTTATACCAAGGGGCGAGTTTACCCCTTTCCTATTTGCAGGAGGTAAGTTATTGATATAACTAATTTAATCTTTGTAGCAAGTAGACTAAAGTAATCTTTTTTGATTAATTTTTTAACTAAAAAAAATCCCAACATAATCCCAACATAATCCCAACATTTTAAAACTTTCTTTGGGCGATCTTTGGTAGTAATTCTGAGGTCGGCCAAGGTCATCGTTTCACCTCCAGGCAGCTGGGCAAGAGATCCAGCCGCCGCCATTGCTCCATATCGCCATGATCCTGAACGCAACCGGGACCAATTCCTACTATTTCTTCAAAGCAGGAACAATTCGGGTTGCACCAACCAGGGATCTCCGCAGGTCGTGGCACAACTTGTTCCACTACCTCCACCTCATCAGATAACAGTGAGACAATCTCAGCCTTATGCTCCGCAATAACCTGACTCCACTGTTTAACTTTGGCTGTCGGCCCGGCAAGTTTTATCCCTCCATCAGCCAAGGTAATCAAAACTTTATCCTTCTTGGCTTCTTCGATAACTTCCGCCGGGGTCATATTATAATCTCCGTGTATTCTTCTTCTTCCTCATTGGGAACATCGGGTACATTGGGTACAAATACCCCTGAATCCTTGCCATGACTGGCCTCACGGTTGTACCCATCCAAGGGAACATCTGCCAGGTTATGGGAACAATCTCTTTTTTCTTGGCTGTTGTACCCATTGTTCCCGTTGTTCTCTTTGTACCCAATGTTCCCATTGTTCCCACTATATGTATACTTACCCCGGTCTTCCTTCCTGATACTCCCTTCCTTGGCAAGGTATGGTAGTGTCTTTCGTATGTACCCGCTTTTCAGTCCTGTAATCTCAGTTATTTCCTTCGGACCGAGGGGCCTTCTGCTGCTTTGAGGGCATCGAATATCAACTGTTTATTTTTGGTCGTCTGTACTTCCCCGGCATCACCCAGCAACCGCCAGGATAACAATTTGGTATTGAACTCAAGGGCCA
Source organism: Desulfurivibrionaceae bacterium (assembly GCA_046537975.1). Lineage (GTDB taxonomy): Bacteria > Desulfobacterota > Desulfobulbia > Desulfobulbales > SURF-16 > JAWLDV01. The sequence continues at coordinate 68,163 of JBKHJR010000003.1, read as the reverse complement.
TCTCTGCCGGTTCGACATCTCGGCCAGTGATATGCAATACTGAATGGGTTCCCTTCTTGGTGAGAGCAAGCAAGCCGTCTGCCGCCCCGGTCAAGCCTAAGGTTCCACTGAACGTATCGAATACGTCGTCAGAGGCCATTTTTCTAAGGTGGTGTATCAATAGAATGGAGATACCATGTTTATCGGCCAGTTTCTTAATCCGGCTTACAACCGCGTAATCATCCGCGTACAAATTACTGTTACCATTACCGGATACCGGCTTAAACAGGGCCAAAGTATCTATGATGACAAGCCGGAGGTTATCGGTCTTTTGAATGAGATTATCCAGGGCTGATACGCCGCCATTTCCCATACGCGGCCATTCCGTGAATAAGGTGAGGCCGTCCAACCTCCCTTCGCTATACGTCATCATCTGTTGTATACGTGACTTAAGACGCCTTGGGGTATCCTCCAGGGCCAGGTAAACGACTGCTCCCTGGTCAACTGGGATACTTCCCAGGGATTTTCCTCCAAGAGTGATAGCGATAGCAAGATTGGCTGATATTATTGATTTACCCTGTTTCGGTTTGCCCGCGAGGATATTTAAGCCTTCTGGTAGGATTCCCTTTACCGCCCATCGTGGCTCGGGAAATTCTTTTTGCAGAAGCTCCGACCCGGTAATCCCGGCTGGGATAGATGATTCCTTCCCGCCCGCTCCGGCTTGTCCGATCAACTCCTTGACCTGATCCCCGGTCCAGCCTTCCGTCTTTGCGTCGGCCAGGTCCCAGCCTTCCGCCACGTTTTCGGGTGGCTTTATCACCCTGGGCGGTTTTATCGTCTTGAGATCGTACTTTCGTTCTTTTTGTTGGTTAAAGCAAAGTTGTGAGATTTCCCGGGCTACCTTGAGCCCGGGGTCATCAGCATCGGGACAGATATAAATTTTGTCTCTTTGCTGCAGGGAGCTCCAATCAGCCTTACTGGCTGCTTTTGAGCCGCCTGGCCAGGTTATACATACATAATCCGGCAGGAGCCGCGCAGCGGCATCGGCGACCTTTTCGCCTTCAACAATTAGCACAGGCATGTCGATTGAGCTTCCCGCCAGCTTGTGAAGCCCATAAAGCGGCCTGGGCTGCTCTGCTGCTCCAGCCTTCCATTTGCCGCCGCTGTCCTGTTTAAAAAATGGAATGACCTGCTTACCGTCCGGGTCTTCAAACCGGACAACATGCCCTATTACTTGCCCTTGTTTGTCACGGTAGGTCCAGTGTGCTACGTATTGGGCTTTGTACCACTTTTGAGGTATTCCGGGAGGTCCGGGAGGAAGAGGGGAGGAGTCAGAGCTATTGGCCCGGTTATCGCCTGTCGGCCACAAATTGCGGTCTTTGAGGGCCCGGATAACGGCCTCCTGGTTGCAACCTGCCAGGCAATTCACAAGCAGCTTATCGCCTTTGATGGAGACGTGCAGGGAGGGGTTCCGGTCGGCATGTGCCGGGCAATGACAATGAAAAGATCCGTCCTGGTTTTTCCTGCCGCCAAGTGCTGAATGGATGGTCTGCGCTTGACTTGCAGGGTCGAAGGGGTTAAAATAATAAGTAGATATATTTTTGTCCTGCCCCGGTTTGCCGCTCGCTGCCGGGGTTTCCTTACTCAATTCCATGATCCCTCCCTGCCCGGATCGCGGCCTTCTTTGTTGATCTCAAACATTACCTCACTTCCTCAACTTTCCCGGCTCGGGGGCGAGTGTTTATCCATTCCACCACCTCTGCCTCAATCCAGGCACGGGCTCTTGGACCTATTTCAACGGGAGAAGGAAAGAGTCCTTGTTTGATCATATTGTAAATTTTTGACTTTTTGTAACCAATCTTGTGTTCGACTTCAGGCAGCCTTATTAGTCTGCTATCGGTGTTGTTATATTTCTTAGTCATACATTGCCTCCATGAACGGTTAAGGTTTGCCGTGGATCTGGAGGGACTATAAAAATAAAAATTTAGAAAAAATAGGTAGGTAGGTTCAGAAAACGGTTTTTGGAACCGGTGGGGTGGTTGTTATTTTTTATTGTTATATTAATCAGTTAATTGGTGGGTGAGTTTGATTTCAAAAAATTAGTCGGAACGGGTTGCACCTCCCTTCTTAAAGGGATTGACAACAGTCGCTATTCTCTTAACAGTTTCATTACCTAAATGAGGATAGTTATTATGCAACCATTTACTTATGTCGGGTTTTCTAATTTTCACACCATCTGGATGCTCGTCTCCATATAGTGCATTCCAAGCCTCTACACCGATTATCAACTCCTCTGGTTCATATACATGGACCTTCATAAGTTCATAATTTATAGAAACAGGCGGGGTATTGTCCGTCTGTGATTCTGATCTGGAAGAGTGAAGACCATCCATCAAAGTTTCTCTCTTGATTCTTTTTATATCTTCCAGGTTAAGGTGCAGTGATCTCCTATTCCAGGTAATATCTGTTTCTTTATAAGGAGATTCATCGGATATATGAGGGTATTCCAATTCAACCAACTCATAATCCATAACAAAGTTACCTTCTGAATCTTTTGTATATACAGGGGCTTTTGCTTCCCAAGCTCCTGTATAAATCTTCGCAATTCCTTTTAAAGGGACCTTTATCCAGCCACAAGAGGTAAGAGTAAGTGAATCTTGAAATTGATATAAATTATAGTTGTCATTCAGTGCGCCTCGGAGCAACTGCTGTTCATCCCGGCCTGTCATCTTTGCAGCCTCTTCAAGAGGTATGTATTCATCCTGCATACTATTTTCCTTATTGGCAAAAAAGCTATTCTTCTTGGTGAACTCTATTTAATTAATTTGTTCTCTAATAGGGACAATTTCAGCGCCATGCTCAAGCTGATCCAGCAGATCTGCCCACCATTGCATCAGTTCCCGGCGCTGCTCCAGGTATTCGCTTCGGTGATAGGCGGCCCGGACCCTGTTTCTCTCTTCATGGGCAAGGGCCTTTTCAATCACGTCACTGTTAAAACCTGACTCATTGGCAATGGTGGAAAAAGTGGCCCGGAAGCCGTGAACCGTCCCCTTGCCGTGATAACCTATCCGGTACATGGCATACAGCATTGTATTTTCCGACAGGGGCTTGTCATGATCACTGATACCGGGGAAGAGGTAACCCTTTTGGCCGTAAAGACGACCAACTCGTTCAAGAATTGCTGAGGTTTGCCGTGACAAGGGTACAGTATGCGGGGTTTCCATCTTCATCCGGTCGGCAGGAATTTTCCAGGTCTTTTCTTTCAGGTTTATTTCGTCCCAGGTAGCTCCCCGGACCTCTCCGCTTCTGGTGGCTGTCAGTATAACAAACTGGAGGGCAAGCTTGGTGGTGGTGTGGATGTCCCCCTGGGAAAGGTCTTTCAGGAACTGAGGTAAATCCTCTCTGGAAATGGCAGGCCGGTGGTTGACCTTGCGCTTTTTGAGCACTCCCCGCATGTCGGCAGCCGGGTTATAGGTCGCCCGGCCGGTCTGGACGGAGTAACGGAAAACAGCGTTCATCCTTTGCAGCACCTTGGAGGCGATCTCCAGGGCTCCTCTGTTCTCAATGCGCCTGAGGACATTCAGGACCATGGGTGGGCTTATGGTGTCAACAGGATGGTGGCCAATAAGAGGGAAGGCGTCGGCTTTCAGGGTGGCCAGGACAGCGTTGGCATGGTCCCGGCTCCACCGTTCCTGCTGCTGGCCGATCCATTCCATGGCGATAAAGGCGAAGGTGTTTTTCTTGTTTTCCCGGTTTGCCTGTTCCTCTTCAATGAGAGTCTGTTTTTCCTCTCTGCGTTTCTGAGAAGGGTTAATTCCCTGTTTGACAAGTTCTCTGGCCTCCATGCGGGCGGCCCTGGCCTGCTCAAGGGACATCTGAGGATATTCCCCAAGATTAAAAGTGGACTCCTTGCCGCTTATCTTGAAGCGATACCTCCAGGTCTTCTTGCCGGATTTGGCAACATGGAAGTATAGCCCGTGACCGTCCGAAAGCTTATAGTTCTTATCCTGGGTTTTTGCGTTGCGGATGTGGGCGGCAGTGAGCTTGGACATTTAATGTCCTCCATAGTGGGTATTAGGTTCCTCTTATTTATACCCGCTTCATTGATAATGAACCTCTTGAGAGTTGAGGATGTATCGTTCTTCACCATTATCCTGGAAGAATAAATTATCGGATAACAGCTTGAAAAAGGTAAATTAAAGGATGGTGAAGTTGAAATCCTTAGCGGGTATTCGTGTCCTTAACCACGTACCCTATTTTATACCCGCTTTTATACCCGGATGTCAATGGAATTTACTGGAAGGCAGGGGAAAAGAAAAAGCCCACTGTCCGTTGCCGGATGCGGGCTTGCTGGAACTTTGTGGAAGTTCCCGGATGTATTTTTGGTGCCGAAGGCCGGATTTGAACCGGCACGGGTTTCCCCACTGCCCCCTCAAGACAGCGTGTCTACCAATTCCACCACTTCGGCAACCTTGAACTTGTGATCTTTTATGCGGTGTCTGTTTTTCCTGTGTCCGGGCTAATTGTCAAGGGGGAAATCCGGAACGGACGATGAGTCTTCCTGATCGGCTTCATCCTTAGCCGGATCTGCAGATTCAGATGATTCTTCGGGGACTGTTTCCAGTCCTCTCTCTATGGTGGGCCCGGCCCCCTGCTCTTTTTCCACATCCTGCATCACGGAAGAGCCGCTTTTATGGGCGGAGATGTAGGCCAGGGATATGGAAGTTGCCATGAAGATTATGGCTGCACCGGTGGTTATTTTGTTCATCAAAGGCATGGGACCTTCCGAGCCGAACATGGTCTGGCTGCCTCCGGCGCCGCCCAGGGTGGCTCCGACACTGGCCCCTTTTCCCTGCTGCAGAAGAACGATTCCCACCAGGAAGAGGCTGACTATAATATGTATTATTACGAGTATGGTTGTCATTTAGTATTGAAAATTTATGATCCGGTTGAATGTTTCGCTTTTCAGGGATGCTCCCCCTACCAGCGCTCCGTCTATTTCTTCAAAGGACATCAGTTCGTTAATGTTGTCAGGCTTAACTGAACCACCATACAATATTCTTATTTTGTCGGCAATATTTTTCTCGTATATCTCGGCCAGGAGTTTGCGAATGAAAGTATGTACTTCCCCGGCCTGTTCCACGGTTGCCGTTCTGCCCGTGCCTATGGCCCAGACCGGCTCGTAGGCCAGGACGATTTCCTCGCCGCTTGCCGGTTCCGCCTCCCGGAGACCTTCCCGGATCTGTTTTTTCAGGACCTTGAAAGTGGTTCCTCCTTCCCGTTCCTCCAGGGTCTCGCCTACGCAGAGGATGGGAATCAGGCCATGGGCCAGGGCGCCTTTAAGTCTTTTGTTTATCATGGCGTTGTCTTCCCCAAACAACTGCCTCCTTTCGGAGTGCCCCACGATGGCCATCCGGCAGCCGGTTTCCTTGAGCATGGGCGGAGAGATCTCTCCGGTGTAGGCCCCGCTTTCCTCCCAGCAGACATTCTGCCCGGCCAACAGAAGAGGGGATCCGGAAATACAGAAGGCCACCGTGGTTAAGTGGGTGAAGGGGGGGGCCAGCATGACATCCCGGTCCTCGGGGATTCCGGGTTTAACGATGCTTTTGCACAGCTTCTCCGCCTCCTCGAGGCTGGTGTTCATCTTCCAGTTGCCGGCAATGAGTGGTCTGCGCTTCATGGGGGTCTCCTTATTCAGGGATTATGGCTGTAGATTGTCGGATCAGGATGGAGGTATAAGTTTCAGCCCGGCAGCCCGAAGGCCTGGCTTTATTTCAGGGCGGTCACTCCCGGCAGCTCTTTGCCCTCCATCAGCATCAGAAAGGCGCCGCCGCCGGTGGAAATGTAGGACATTTCTTCATTCCAGCCCGCCTTATAGACGGCACTTACCGTATCTCCGCCTCCCACCACGCTCAGGGCATGGGAAGTTGCTGTCTGCTGGGCCAGGGCCATGGTGCCCCGGGAGTAGGCATCCATCTCAAAAGCTCCCATGGGGCCGTTCCAGATAATGGTTCTGGCTGAGTCAAGGGCCCTGCAGAACAGGGTGGTGGTGGCGGGACCTATATCCAGGGCCAGCCAGTCCCGGGGAATTTCCTGCACCGGAACGACCCTGCTTACGCAGCCTTCTTCGAAGCGTTCCGCCGCCACACAGTCCACCGGCAGATAAAGGTTGATTTTCTTTTCTTTTGCCTCTTTAAGCAGTGAGGCTGCGGTGTCCAGGAGATCATCCTCCACCAGGGACTTGCCTACCTCGATCCCCCGGCTTTTAAGGAAGGTGTTGGCCATGGCTCCGCCGATGATCATGGAATCGACCATCCCCAGCATGTTTTTCAGGGCCTCGAGTTTGCCTGAAACCTTGGCGCCGCCGATTACCGCGGTCAGGGGGCGAGTCGGATTGCTGACCGAACGATGGAAGAAATCCATCTCTTTCTGAAGCAGAAAGCCGGCGGCTGCTTCCCGGACGTGATGGGTTATCCCTTCCACCGAGGCATGGGCCCGGTGAGAAACTGCAAAGGCATCGTTTATGTAGATATCGGTCAGTCCGGCCAGGGACTTGGCAAATTCCGGATCATTGCCGGTCTCTTCCTTGTAAAAGCGCAGGTTTTCCAGAAGGATTATTCCGCCGTCCTCCAGGGCCGAGACCATCTTTTCCACCTCTTCCCCGAGGCAGTCGGGGGCCAGTTTGACCTCCCTGTCCAGGAGTTGGGACAGCCTCTGAGCTGCCGGAGACATGGAAAACTCCGGTTTCCGTTCGCCCTTGGGGCGGCCAAGATGGGAACAGATGATTACTTTGGCCCCTTCCCGGAGGGCATGCCTGATGGTGGGCAGGGCTTCCCGGATCCTGGTGTCATCAGCTACCTTGCCGACCTGGTCTAAGGGAACATTGAAATCGACCCGGATGAGGAGTCTTTTGCCTTTAATGTCAAGATCCCTGATGTTCTTCATTTTTTTCTCACCTTAACTTAAAACTTTAAATCATCTGTTCAGCTATGGACACGGTCCGGTCTCCCAGCATATTGGTATAACTGCCCAGTTCGTTGTCGTACCAGCCATATATAACAGCCTGGGTTACCGGTACTTCCAGAATCTGATCCTCCCCGGTAGGGGCGCATTTCTGGATTTTATTGAGATTAAGGGAGATGGAAGCGGTCCTGGTGTGGGTCTCGCTTCCCTCTATAACTGTGGCTGCAGAAGGTGTCCCTATGATGTCGGAAGAGACGTTCTGTTTATCCGTGTATTCCAGATAGGGAGAGTGTTCGTCGAAATTGCGGTAGATTTCGTTGATTCTATCTCTTCTGATCGGGTCGTCTGTATCGTCGTGCAGGTCGAGAACCAGAATAATCAGAGAGCCGGTGGAGGTGGGGATACGCACGGATTCCGCCATGAAACCCACGTTCTTCATCTCCGGGATAACCAGGCGGAGGGCTTTGGCGGCCCCGGTGGTGGTCAAAATTATGTTGTTAAGGATACTGCGGTTTTTCCTCAGGTCGGTAGCGCCTCTTTTGGGTACTGCATCAATCACTTTCTGGCTTCCGGTAGCGGCATGAACAGTGACCATTGAAGCACTCAGAAAATTTTCCACCCCGATCTGATCGAGAAGGGGTTTGATCATAAAGGCCAGACAGGTAGTGGTGCATGAAGCTGCCGAGACAAGATGGTGCTGGGTTGGGATGTAGTCTTCCTCGTTGATGCCCATTACGGTAGTTACGGCATCGTCGGGCATGGAACTTCCCTTTTCCTTGATCTTGAAGGGTGCGGAGAGAATGGCCTTTTCCGCGCCGGCATTAAGATGTCCCCTTAAGGCCCCTCCTTTGATTTCACTGTCGGCAGTGGGGTCATTAAAAACCCCGGTGGTTTCCAGAACCAGCTTTACCCCGTTTTCCTGCCACTTAATATCCTTGGGATTTCTTGCCTCCCGGAGAATCTTTACCGGCAGACCGTCGACGGTCATGGAGCCGGAGGATTCGTCCAGATTTTCCACCATCCGGCCTCCCTTGTAACCGTATAAATAGTTGCCCAGTTTGCCGTAGGTACTGTCTTTTTCTATAACAGAGGCGATGTCTTCCAGGCTCTGTCCCACTTCCCGTCCGGTATTGACTATGATTTCGGAAAAATATTTCCTGGCCACGTGGTGCCAGAGAGAGAGTTTGCCGATTCTTCCCAGTCCGTTAATCCCTAATTTCATGACTGTCCTGCTCCTCCATTTAATTACTGGTGGTATCCCTAAGCCGGCTCACGCCGGATATCCAACCATTTGTCCGAGTTTTTGCGCAAATATATCTGATCGAGAATTTTGAATAGCGACAGATCCCTAAAATTGATCTTTGATATTATTTTTGAGCAATTTAACTGACCCTGTCAAGATAAGATTGAGAAGTGAATTTAATGAATGCTGAGGTGGTAAGCAAGAAAAACTGACATTAATTGCAACATTAATTGACAAAGATGTTCTTGGAGATTAATTGAGCAGGTATGAATGGCGGTGCTCGGAATTAATGGTAATTCGATGCAGGGAGCTGGGGGATGACTGGTAAGATAACGATTGAGGCTGCCGGTGTGGTGACGGCGCTGGGGGATCTGGAAAGCACCTGGCAGGGACTTAGGCAGGGGCGATCCGCCATTACCCGGAAGGGTCTGGATGAGGATCTGGCCCGTTGGCCGGCTGCCTTGATCCCTGATCTGGAGGGGAGTCCGGGTAGCGGGGAGAGGTTGGACCACCTGTTGAACCGGCTTATGGCTGATCTGCCCGTTCTCCCTGAAAATACCGGTCTGGTTGCAGCCACCACCAAAGGTGCCTCTGATGAGCTCCTTGCTCCGGAACCGGACCATTGGGAGGGCCAGCCCTGGGATCTGGGCGGGATCATCGCCGGGAAGGCGGGTACCGTGGGCCGGCCGCTCACGGTCAGTGCCGCCTGCGCCTCAGGGACCCTGGCTGTTATAAACGCGGCCCAGCAGATCAAAAGCGGGGAGGCCCAGTCTGTTTTGGTGGTGGGCCTTGATCTGGCAGGCAGATTTGTTCAGGCCGGTTTTTCCAGGCTGCATGCCCTGTCCCGGGAGGGGGCCCGGCCTTTTGACCGGGATCGGGACGGTTTGTCCCTGGGGGAAGGGGCCGGTTATCTTCTCCTGACTGCAGGGGATAGCTCCTCCCCTCTGTTGCAGGGCTGGGGGGCTGCCTGCGATGCCCGGCATATTACCGCTCCCTGCCGGGAGGCCGGGGGCCTGATTAGTTCCGTCGAGCAGGCAATTGAGTATGGCAGCCGAAAAGTGGGGGCGGTCAATGCCCATGGTACCGGGACGGTTTATAATGATGCCATGGAAATGGTGGCTATGGATAGCCTGTTTGAGGGAGGAGTCCCGATTCATTCAGTCAAGGGAAGTATCGGCCACACCCTGGGAGCGGCCGGGGTTATTGAAGCAGCTCTGGCGGTTAAGGCCCTCCGGGAGGGAAAGATTCCGCCCACTGCGGGACTGGCTGTTCCGGAAAAAGAGCATTGGCCGGTTTCCGGAGTAAGGGAACAGGCCCTTCAATATCCTTCTATCCTGACCTGCAACTCCGGTTTTGGCGGTATAAATGCAGCCCTGTTAATCGAGGCCGGGACAGATGGATAGCCGCAGGTTTCGGGGATAAAAAAACTTATAAAAAGACAGGAAGAGTATAATCGGACATGAATAAACTGGATTACCGCCGGATACTGCTGGTCCACCCCCTGGGTTATCAGGCTGCAGCCGCCGGGCATGATATTTCCCGGATGGCAAATATCATGCCTCCTCTGGGGCTGGCCGGCATTGCCTCTTACCTGGAACAGGAAGGAATCAGGGCTGATATAATCGACTGTTATGCCAGGCCGGAGAGCGACAGGCTTATCAGGGAGTACCTTGTCTCCCATAAGCCCGCCTTTATCGGTTTCAGCTGCACCACCTCCAGTTTCCTGGACGGGGTCAGGCTGGCGGCAATGGCCCGCGGAATAATGCCCGGAATCAAGACGGTTTTCGGGGGACCCCATGTCTCCGCTCTCAGGGAGCAGCTTCTGACCGACTATCCGGAGGTGGATGTTATCGTTGCCGGTGAGGGGGAGGAGACCCTCAGGGAACTCATAAGAAGCGAGGGCGGAGAATTGGAAAAGATCCCGGGGATCATCTTCCGCAGGGAGGGGGAACCATTCTTTAGCGGCTACCGGGAGCCCCAGCTGGATCTGGACTCTTTGCCCTTTCCGGCCTATGAGAAGCTGGCCGGTTATCCGGAGACCTACACCCTGCCCATCTTCAACTACCCCCGGACCCCCAACACCAGCTGTACCTCCAGCCGGGGCTGTCCTTATGCCTGCAGCTACTGCGACCGTTCGGTTTTCCGCCGCACTTTCCGCTACAACTCCGCCGAATATCTTTATCAACACATGCTGCATCTGAAGCAGCGCTTCAATATCAAACATATCAACTTCTACGATGACCAGTTCACTTTCAAACGGGAACGGGTGGAAGAGCTCATGACCAAGTTGATCGAGCACCCCCTGGGCATGACCTTTAACTGCGCGGTCAGGGCGGAACACATCGATTCTGAGCTGCTGGCCCTGATGAAGAAGGGGGGCTGCTGGATGATCAGTCTGGGGATTGAAACCGGAGATGAGAATCTCCTGGCCAGGCACCGGCAGAATGCCGACCTGGGAATGCTGGCCGAAAAGATCCGGCTCATCAAGAAACACGGTATCCGCACCAAAGGACTTTTGATGATGGGACTGCCCGGGGAAACCGAGGAGAGCATAAAAAAGAGCATGGATTATGTCTTTTCCCTGCCCATCGATGATTTTAACCTGGCCAAGTTCACTCCTTTTCCCGGCTCCCCCTTGTATAATAAGATCCATGAACTGGGGGAGTTTACCGAAGACTGGCAGGGCATGGACTGTATGAGTTTTCTCTTTATTCCTGAAGGCTTGAGCCGCGAGCGTCTGGATGAACTGTTCATTGATTTTTACAGAAAGCACTTCAAGAGGCCCCGGGTTCTCCTGGGGTATGCGGCCATGCTTTATCACTCCCCGGACAGCTGGCGGCGGTTTCTGAAAAACGGCCTGGATTTCCTGAAATTTGCCAGGAGCAACAGGAGACTGGGCTCCCGGGCCCCGGAGCTTAATAGTGAGCCCGGCAGAGATAAGCCCTGAGTATTTGGACTGGAAATTGTACTCCTTGAACTATAAACTGTATGAGAGATATGACTCTGAACAAAAACAGTTGAGGAGGTAATTATGAAAAGTAAACTTTTAGCAAATCTCATTCTGGTGGCCGCAGCATTTCTGTTAATCCTGGGCAATCAGGGGTGCGGAAAGGCGAAGTGGACCAAGGAACTGTCCGCCGACACCCGGAAATATCTGGCCCATAATGTCTGGATAGAGAACGGGGAGATCTGGTCCACCGGTTACCAGGTGGGGCGTCTTATCCCGGCGGGGACCAGGGTCAAGAATATCAAGCTGGGCAAGAAAAGCGGTTATCCGGTGGTGTCCTTTACCGGAGTGGAGGATAACCAGACGTACTATGCCTATTTTAATCCCAAGCATCATCCCGGGATAAGCGCCCAGGATTACATGGACCGGCTTCTCACTTCCCGGAGTTTTGAGGAGATGACCCAAGGCATGACCGGTAAAGAGAAAGAGGCCATCAAAACAGGGGACGTGGTATTGGGCATGTCCAGGGAAGCGGTCCTGGTCAGCTGGGGACACCCGCCGGAAACCGGAACCAGTTCCCTTGACTCCGACGTCTGGAAATTCTGGAAGAACCGGTTTGATACCATTGAAGTCCGCTTCAATGATGATGACAAGGTGAGGGAAATCCGGGACTGATAATGAAAAAAGAGGAAGTCCCCCAGGAAACCGGCATTACCGAAGGGGTTAGTGAAATACGTTATGCGGTCAATGATAACGGTTCTTATGAATTAACACCCAGTAAAGGCTGGGAGGCGGTGAATGTGGTGAACCGCCAGGCCTGGGAGGCTATTGAGAAGGAGAGTGCCCGGGCCCGGGAGAAAGTGGAAAAGGGCCGGGCCAGCCCCCTGCTTTATTACATGGCGGTCAATCAGATGGATACAACCCTGCTGGCCCGTTATTGCGGTCTTTCCCGCTGGCGGGTAAAGCTTCATCTGCGGCCGGCTTTTTTCAATAGGCTTAAACCCGGGATTCTTAAGCGCTATGCCGCTGTTTTTTCCGTCACAACGGAGCAACTGGCCAACTGGGAACTGCTCAAAGGGGTATATGATAATTGAGTGAGGATGGTGACATAACCATAGATTTTCATCACCGGCAGACCGCCCACTGCGAGAGCGGGGTGGTCGCCAACCTGATGCAGCATCAGGGACTTCCCGTTTCCGAGGCCATGGTCTTCGGTATGGGGGGAGGGCTTTTTTTCGGCTACTTCCCCTTTATTTATATAAACGGACTACCTCTTATTACCTATCGCAGTGCCGCCGGCAGCATCCTGAAGAGAGTTGCCCGCAATGTGGGATTCAGGGTCAGAGAAGAGAAGTTTTCCAGTCCCGGAAAAGCAATGGCCGCCCTGGACCGGGCCCTTGCCGCCAACATACCGGTGGGCCTGCAGACCGGGGTGTTCTGGCTCCCCTATTTTCCCCGTTCTTTCCGGTTTCACTTCAATGCCCACAATCTGGTGGTGTATGGCAGGCGGGGCAGCGACTATCTCATAAGCGACCCGGTTTTTCCATCCCCGGTGGTCTGCTCCGCAGAGGATCTGGCAAGGGCCCGTTTTGCCAAAGGGCCTCTGGCCCCCAAAGGGAGGATGTATTTCCCGGACCGGGTACCTTCCTGTGCCGAATACAGCAGGGGTGTGGCGGACGGGATCAGGCATGTCTGCAAAATGATGGTGAAGGCCCCTGTTCCTTTGATAGGGGTGAGGGGTATCAGGTTCCTGGCCTCCAGGATGAGAAAATGGCCCCGGCGTTCGGGCCGGGAAAAAGCAGCCCTTATCCTGGGGCAGGTGGTCAGGATGCAGGAGGAGATCGGCACCGGAGGCGGGGGTTTTCGTTTCATTTATGCCGCTTTTTTGCAGGAGGCGGCGGAGATCTACTCCGATGATAAACTGCTCCAATGCTCCCGCCGGCTGACTGAAGCGGGAGACCGCTGGCGGGAATTCGCCGTGATTGCCGCCCGTATCTGCAAGGGCAGGGCAGGGGAGGAAGACAGCTATGACAGGATGGCCGACATCCTGGAAGACTGCGCCCGCCGGGAAGCCGGGGTCTATCAGGAACTTCTTTCCTTTACCGGTTAGAGCGGAGTCGGCATCCATGGAGCAAAAGGAAAACGTAGTTGAGGCCCGATCCTTAAGCAAACAGTATCCCCGGAGCAGCCGGCCGGCCTTAAACGATATTGATCTGACCGTCAGGTCCGGGGAGTGTTTCGGCCTCCTGGGGCCCAACGGCGCGGGCAAGACCACGGCGATCTCCATCCTGGCCGGGGTCTTGCGGCCGGACCGCGGAGAAGTTAACCTGCTGGGGAATCGGCTTTCCGGCAAGTCCGGAAAGTTCAAGAAGGATATCGGTCTGGTTCCCCAGGACATCGCCCTTTATGCCGAGATGACCGGCAGGGAAAACCTGACCTTTTTCGGCAGGCTCCAGGGCCTGAAGGGCCGGAACCTTGATAACAGGATTGCGGATTGTCTTGAGCTCACCGGTCTGAGCGGCCAGGCGGAGCGTACCGTGGATTCCTTTTCCGGTGGCATGAAAAGAAGGTTGAACCTTGCCGCCGCCCTCCTGCACAGCCCCCGCCTCCTTATCCTGGATGAACCCACGGTGGGGATCGACGCCCAGTCCAGGCAGCTGATCCTGGACCGTCTGGTGGATCTGCGCCGGACCGGGACCACCCTGATCTATACCACCCATTACATGGAAGAGGCGGAACAGAACTGTGACCGGGTAGCGGTTATCGACCAGGGCAGGATAATAGCCACCGGCCCTCCGGCTGAACTGGAAAAGCAGGCCGGCTGTGCCGATCTGAGTGAACTTTTTTTCCATTTTACCGGCAGGAAACTCCGCGATGATTAGGTTAGGGACAACAATCTGGAAGGAAATCCTTCTGCTCCGGCGGGACCGGGCCGGGCTGCTGGTTCTTTTTCTGATGCCCGCGGTCCTGGTGGTGGTGATTACCCTGGTTCAGCAGAATGTCCTGAAGATAATGGGAGAGAGCAGCACTTCGGTCCTTCTTGTTGATCAGGAGCGCCGGGGACTGGGGGAACGGCTTAAAAATCGTCTGGAGGAAAACAGCCGGGTCCGGATGATCAGCGGTTCGGATAACCAGGACCTGGAAAAAAAGAAGGCCTTAAAGATGGTGGCTGAAGGCCGTTATCAGCTCTGTCTTTTGATACCAGAGGGAACAAGCCGGACCGTGAGCCGGCAAGCGAAGAGACAGGTCCAGAGCGTAATGAATAAAGGGGGTAGAATTGAGACCGCCGCTCTGCCGGAGCTTCCGGTCTATTTTGATCCCACGGTTTCTCCGGGCTTTCGCCGGAACATGCTGACTGTCTTCCGCCTTGTCTTGTTGGAGTACGAAGTGGAGGAAAAGATAAAGGCCTTTTCCGCTGCACTGCAGGCCGGTTTTCAGGAGGCCGGTTATCCCGTCCCCGACACCATGAAGGAAATGACCTCCGCTGAACCGGACTGGGGGGCCGAGCCCCTGATCAGACTGGAGGGCAGGGCCGCCTCAGGCCGGGGGGTCCTGCAGATCCCCGATGCAGTCCAGCAGAATGTTCCGGCCTGGGCTCTATTCGGTATGTTTTTTGTGGTGGTGCCTCTGGCCGGTTCCCTGCTGAGGGAAAGGGGTTCAGGGGTCTGGATCAGGCTTTTGAGTCTGCCTGTTTCCCCTTTTACCTTTATGGGCGGTAAGGTGTTTGCTTACCTGATCATCTGTTTCTGCCAGTTCGGTCTGATCGTTATTCTGGGCCGTTTTCTGCTGCCCTGGCTGGGAACCACCCCTTTTATAATTGAGCCGGGACAGGCCCTTGCCGTTATTCTCATTGTCCTGGGCAGCTCCCTGGCAGCCATAGGCTTCGGGATCCTGCTGGGTGCGGTCTGCCGCAGTTTTGAACAGGCCTCCATGCTGGGAGCCATCGCCGTGGTCCTGGCTGCGGCAATAGGAGGAGTCATGGTTCCGGTTTACGCCATGCCTGATTTCATGCAGGATATCAGTGTAATCTCACCCTTGGGCTGGAGCCTGGCCGCTTTTCACGATATATTGGTCCGGCAGACCGGTCTGGTCTCTATTGGCCGGGAACTGGCTCTGCTTTTCTCTTTTTTTGCCGTTACCCTGCTGCTGGCCCTGTCCGCCCTGTTTGCCCGCAGATAAGAGGGATAAGTTCTTAAAATTGGTTGTTTAAGCCCCGATAACGGGGCGGCGAAAATCAAAGTCCGTTGAGGTCTGAAGCATGGAAAAACTGGAGAGGGTACTCCTGGAGATGATATATGAAATCTGCAACCTGCCGGGGGAGGTTCCGGAAGATTATGACCTGGATGCCCCCCTGATCGGACCCGAATCCCCCCTGGGAATAGATTCCCTGGATGCCGTGGAAATTGTGGTGGCGGTTCAGAAAATGTACAATGTCCACATAGGCTCAGAGGAAAACAGCCGCCAGGTTCTGGCCAGCCTTTCCAGCCTGGCTGAGTTTATTAGGGCTTCAGGTTAGATATCCCGTTATTGATTTTACTGCCGTAACTTTTGTTGTATAATAATTTATATAACCACCAAATTGATAGAAAATAAAAAAAAGAGGAACCGGATCATGAAGACATGGAAAAAAGTCATTTCGTTGTTGGGCGGATTATTACTTATTGCCTGCTTTACTGCCTGCGACCAGGAGGGACCTGCGGAAAAAACCGGGGAAAAAGTTGATGAATCAATCGAAAAGACCCAGGATAAGACCCGGGAAATGATGGAGGACACCGGTGAGGAAGTGGATGAAACCATTGACAAAACCGGTGAAAGTATTGAGGACGCCGGAGAGGAGATGCAGCAATAATAAAGATCGATTGCCCTGAAAGAATAAGTCCATGGTCAAGGAGACAGGGGCAAGGGGAAAATCAGGTCCAAGAGACAAGGGGCAAGGTTAAAAAGTCAAAAACTTTGCTCCGCGTCCCCGAGAGAGATATGACTTCCACGGTGATAGTATCATGCCGGAATCCTGTACCGAAGATTGAAACTTAAAGTTCCGGTGAATTATTGGACATGATTCTCTTTTATCTCAGTATCTGAAAATATGGGCCCTTTGTTTAGCCGGCTTGTCGGGATCAGGTGGTCTCAATTTAGGAGATACCATCTCTGATTGCGGGATGACCACGTCTACTACTTGATTTCCCGCTTTTTCTGTTCCAGCCATATATCGAGCCTCTTGAGCTGCTCGAGGGTTTCTTTGGTGTCCCGGTGCTCCTGAATCAGGTTGCCATGCTCCTGCATCAGGTTATCATACTCTTGAATCAGTTCATCCAACAGCCGGCGCAGCTCGGCATAATTTTCTTCAAGTTCGATGTGTTCCCCTTGAAGCTGGACGTATCCTTTTTTGATCTGGACTAAGCCTTCCAGATCCTTCAGGAGATTCTCCAGATAGATAACGTCATACTCTTTCCTGTGCGGCGGTATATTCCGGGTGTAGCGGTCAAGGGCCTTGAGTGCCTTGCTGTAATCAGGGGAGGCGTTGTTATGATGAGAGTAGAGAAGGGCCAGGTTGTAATAATCTTCAGGGAGTAACTTCTCCTGGGTGCTACTGCCCGGACCTGCGGCAATTCTTTTTTCCAGAAGGGAAATTTCCTCCTTGATCTGATCAGCCGGCATTGCCAGATAATGTTCCGGAATATCACAGAAGAGATGTTGCTGCGCACACCCGAAAGTGGAAAAAACAATACAGGCCAGAAGAAATATTTCTCTGAGGGAAAGACGCATTTTGGGTAAATGTTTTCTTGAGTAGAGTAGACTACTTAACTACCCGGGGAGTAAAAAGGTGGTTGTCGGTATCCCCGGTTACCTCACCCCTCTGGTTCTTCAAATAGACGCTGCCTGGTTGAGATTTGGCGTGTTCTTTAAGTTCCGCTGCAATTTCCGATACTTCAATATGACTCATGTCTTTTTTATACTCATTGGTAACCACGGCAATGGAAATGGACATCAATGGAATGTGTACTTCCACGCCCTGCCGGGTATGGCCGATGATGTATCCTTTTCTCCTGTCCCGGGTGCTGTAAAAGGTCGGAACCATCTGGTTGAAGTCCCGGATGATGGCTTCACAGATGGATTTATACTGTGAAAGCTTGACTATAATGGCAAAGTCGTCTCCGCCGATATGACCGACAAAATTATCTTTGGACCCGTGCCTATCCACTGCCGCAACGATAATATTGGCAGTAGCCCTGATAATTTCGTTTCCTTTGGCATAGCCGTAGCTGTCATTATAGGATTTGAAGTTGTCCAGATCCAACATGCAAAAGGCAAGATATTTACCCGATTCCAGTTTATTTTGCAGAACATTTTCGATAGTCACCCCACCGGGTAATCTGGTCAACGGATTGGAATCTATATACATTTCTTCCAGGCGCCCCAGCCGTCCCGCCATGGTGTTGAAGGACTTGGCCAGCTTACCCAGTTCATCATCTGAAGAAATTTCCGTCAAATGAGTGAATCTGCCCTGGGATATTTCCTCGGTGGCCTGCTTTAATTGGCGGATTGAGCGGCTGGCGCTCCTGGTTATGGTGACGATGGCAGCCAGGCCGATAAGCAGGCCGAGCCCGGAGAGAAGGATAGTGGTACGGAAGATTCTGAGACTGGTATTTCCGAACAAGAGCATCTTGTCACTCTTGTTTTCTGTCGCCTTAGTCTCCATTTTCCGGATAAGAGCCAGGATGCTGTCGAGCTTTTCGGTCATGACCTGATCGACTTCTTCGGCCTGGCCGGGGGAAAGCGGTTCTTCTCTGGAAAATTTATTCTTGTAGAGTGCCTGGAATTCGTCATGCAGAGAGGCAAGCTGGGCAACAGGTATATTCTGTTTGTCCGGCAGATCATGGAGCCGCTTGACAAGGGCCTTGAAATCTTCTCCCCTCTGATGAAACATCTCCCGCATCTCCCGGCTCTGCAGAATGAGAGAGCGGCGGCCATAAGCCTCCTGGGCCAGGAGGTTGTCAGCCATCCTGTCGGTGACCTGCTGCAGGACAGTATCGTTTTCGAGTATATCTTTGTTAATTTTGTCGAGTTCCTGGATCCCTTGTAAGGAAACGGCCGCGATTAAGACAATCACCAGAATAATCGGCAGATTCCCCAGGACCATTTTCTCTTCCAGGGTCAATTTCAAGAATCTTTTCATGAATCCAGCCTCACTTTTGCCTGGAAATGAAATTATTTTTCTTTACGGTCCTCAAATAAGTTTACATCAGATCCCGACCTGATTCGAAATTTTGCACCCAAAAAAGATCTGATAGAGTCTGTCTTGGTATAAGAAAGAGGCGAACAAAGTTCATCCTGAAGAGATTACTTCCCCATCTTCATTTGAAAACGGTGCAAAAAATATACCTTCCAGTATAGCACAAATTTTTGACTATAAAAAATATAATTCTTTTCCCATTCCCCTTGTTCAGGATAACTTTTTAATATCAGGGTCTTTCCGGCGATAATTATTGATGTTTAGAATACATCTGGCCTTTTTTGTGATATCAGCCCTGCCATTATCCGGCTTTTACAGGGCCTTAAACCACCGTAAGGTGCATATAGGCTGTGGAGAACCTGCCGCTTTCCGGAATGAAACAGAGGAGGGTTTCTCCCCGGCTGAGGCGGCCTGTTTTCATGAGCTCTTCCATGATTATGTAGATGGAGGCGGAGCCGGTATTGCCTTTGGTGGCCAGATTGGTAAACCAGCGCTCCAAGGGAATGGTGAAACCTATTTCCGTCAGGTGATTAAAGACCGGAATGCGGAAGTATTCCGAGGAGTAGTGGGGCAGGAACCAGGATATATTGTCCGGCTCCAGGTTGCGGGCCTTGATTATTCCGGGCAGGCTTTCATCCACCACTGCGGTCAGAATCCGGCGGTTTAAGAGCCTGGCATCCTGTTTTATGGGGAAGAATTCCCGGTTCAGGGCTTCGGGGAGGGAGTCGCACTCCCGCCAGCCTCTGAGCTCGCCGTTTTTGTCTTTGTTGGCTCCGGCATACATACAGGGTTCATAGCGGTGGGCATGGGAGACAATGTCGATCCAGTCTATTCTGAGGCTTTTCCCGTCCGGTCGGGGTTCTGTACCAAGGAAAGCGGCTCCTGCTCCGTCCGAGAGCATCCAGCGCAGGAAGTCGGCCTCAAAACTCAAGGCCGGCTTTTGCTCCAGTTTGTCTATTTTTTCCCGGTCCGGTCCCTTTTCCAGGAATTCGGCCCGGAGATAAGAAGATGCCAGTTCCGAGCCTGTGGCCACGGCATTGGGAGTGAGTCCGGCTCCCACGTTCAGATAGGCGTACTTGAGGGCGGTTATTCCGGAGAGGCAGACACCTGCGGTGCTGACGATTTCACAGCTTGAACCCTTTAATTCGCCATGGACCATGGAGGCATGACCGGGCATGAACTGATCCGGAGTGGAAGAGCCGCAGCACAGGCAGGAGATATCCTCCGGGCTGAAATTGGCATAGGGCTTGAGCTTGGCTACCGCTTCCGCGGCGAGTTGGGCGTTGGTGTGGGTTAGTTCCCTGGTTTCCGGATCAATGGCATAATGCCTGGTTTCTATGCCGTTATTTTTAAGGATTATCTTTTTGGTCCGGGAGGGCAGGGAGTTGCCTAAGCCCAGGAGTTTTTCGATGTCGTCATTATTTACCGGCTTATTGGGCAGGAAGGCGGCGATATCTGTTATATAGACATTGTTCATCGTGGTGCTGAATAGTTCTTGTTTGTCTTTACACCCGGGCTGCGGCATGGGTTTCCCTGAGCAGATCGGCATACCTCCGGTAGAACCTTTTTTCCGGCATCCCGGTGGGGAGCACGGCATTGGTCAGGGTGTAGTAGTCCAGATCGTGGTTGCTGATCCTGTCTTTTTCTTCCTGATAAAGTCTGGTGCCGGGCAGGGGGGTCATGACCGTCACCATGGGCAGGTCGATTTTTTTGGTTTCTATATATTCTTGAAGACGGTCAAAATCTTCATCCCGGTATTCCGGGGAAATAATAAAGTCGCCGACAATAGTAAGCCCTGTATGGTGGAGGATGTCAATAGCCTGGTTGTTGACCGCCGTCTTATTGGCCTTGTTCATGGCCTTAAGGCGCAGATCGTCGATTTCCTCAAAGCCGATGATTACCGCCCGCAGGCCTGCTTCATGCCATTGCCGGAAAAGATCCGGGTTGTTGACCACCGAATCGGAGCGGGCGTCTGCCAGATACTGTCTTTTTATTCCTGCTTCCTGCAGGGCTGTGCACAGGTTGAGGCTGTGCTCCGGATCGGCAAAGGTGTTGGCATCCAGGAGCCTTATGACCGGAATATCCTCCAATAGCTCTATGTCCCGGACAACCGCCTCCCCGGATCTGGTCAGGTATCTGCCCCCGGTCTGGGCTCCCAGGCAGCAGAAGGAGCAGTTGAAGGGACAGCCGAAGGCCGTGCTCACGAAACCCATATTCATAGCCAGTTTGGGCAGATAGTAGTGTTGCCGGTAATCCTTGACCAGGTCATAGGCCGGGGGCCGGTCATCCCTTAGGTCCGCCGGGCTGCAAGGGTGGGGCGGGAAGTACGGTTCCCGGCCCGGGGTAACTGCGGCGACTCCGGGGATATTGGTGGTTGTCCTTCCCTCTTTTAAGGCGGCAGCCAGTTCGGCAAAGGTCTTTTTACCCAGGCCGGTGACGATGTAGTCCACCGGGGGCCGGTTAAAAAAACAGGGGTCGCAGCTGGCGTGGATTCCTCCCACCACCACGACTGAACCGCAGGTCTCCTTCACCTGTCCGGCCAGCTTAAGCATGGTGTTGGCTTCGCAGGTCACCCCGGTAATTCCGGCTATATCCGGGGGGAAAGAGTCCAGAACCTCCGACAGGTCCCGGGAGTCCGCCTTGAGATCAACAATTTTGACCTCGTGAGCCGGAAGGTTGCCGGCCAGTTCTTCCAGGGCCAGGGGTTCGCCCCGGAAGATCTGTTTCAGGGAGTCGATGCCGTATTTTTCTTCCGGTATACTCCGGCCGCAGTTGGGCGGATTTATCAGCAGCACCTTCATTTTCCGGTCAACTCTTCTTCGGAAAACCAGCATAAGGGGTCTTCCGCCAGGTAATCTCCGGTAACCTGATAGGCATGGCCCCGGCAGCCGTAACAGACCCGGCTTAAACTGCATCTGGCGCAACGCCCTTTGATATTTCGGCGTATGTCTCTTAAGTGGATAAAAGGTGTTCCGTTTTTCAGGATGTCGGCCAGCCTGGACTGCCTTATATTTCCCGCGGCCACACTTACACCCGGACAGGGATATATTTCTCCGTTGGCAGTAACTGTGCAGGAGTACTCGTGGCGGGCGCACTGGGAACCAGCCAGAGGGGGGTGGGGGGACCAGTGGTGGTCAAATTCCTTCCGGTCCAGTTCGGACAAGCGTTCAAACATCTCTCTGACTTTTCCGGATTCGACTTCCAGTTCAGGGTGCTTAGTGGCTCTGCCCTGCATGGTCATCATCTCCATATAGGGGATAATCCCCCGGCGGCGGGCCCAGGCCCAGAGGTCCGGCAGTTCGTCGTAGTTCTGCCGGCAGATTACGGTCTCAATGCCCAGGGGATGTTGGGCATCAGGATAACCGGCCTCCCGGAGGAGATTCAGACCGGTCATGATTTCTTCAGAGGTTCCCGGTTTACCGGCCAGGTGGTCCTGGATCTCCGGATTCAGGCTGTTCAACTTGACCACCACCGAGACCCCGCGCTCAAAAAGCATGGTCGCGGTCTTTTCGGTTATCAGTGTGCCGTTGGTGAAGAGGTCGACAGTCACCTCTTTGCTTTTAAGGTAATCAATTACCGCAAACAGGTCGCTGTAAAGCAGGGGTTCACCGCCTCCCAGGATAATGATTTTTTGGGCCCCGAGGTCAACCGCCTGGTCCACGACATTGTATATCTCTTCCAGGCTCAGTTCCTGGTCCAGGGGGAGTCCGGAAGAGGCGTAGCAGTAAATGCAGCGCAGGTTGCAGGCCCTGGAGAGCTCCAGTTCCATGGATAACAGACCGTTTTCCGCCCTGGCTGCGGCAATTTCTTCCGGACTGAATTCCAGTCCCCAGTGTTCACCAAAACATTTCATCTTAAAACCTTATGGATTCGCCCGGCAAAACCGGACACAACTTAATTGGCTTGAATGGATAAGTGCCGATCACTTTATCTATAACACCTGAAACCAGGTGGGTATGTCACCTGTAATCAAAAAAACGTTTTGTCTTGCTGCCGCTTCCCTGATTCATCATGGCCAGAACCTCTTCGGTTTCCTTTATTTTCACCGGCGGCCGGACCCGGAGACCGGCCTGGAGAAGATCTGCAATTCTGTCCGCCGACAGGGAGGGATCATCTCCTCCTACTGTCACGGTGATGTCATCGGAGAGATCATAAGAGGACCGGACTTCCAGGTAGTAGGCCTTTATTCCTTCGATATCCTGAAGAAGGTAGTAAATCATTTCCGGGTACAGGGTGGTTCCCTTGTATTTCAGGCGCTGGGCCAGACGTCCCTGAAGAGGCCCCAGCCTGGATGTTCTCCAGCCGCACTCACAGGGAGCATCCTCGATGGTTGCTATATCACCTGTTTTGAATCTGATCAAGGGAAAACCTTCAACTCCCAGGGTGGTTATAACCAGTTCTCCCGGTTCACCTGCCGGCAGTTTATTGCCTTGGTCATCTATTATTTCGGCGATCATCAATTCGGGATGAATATGGCCGCCTTTGCCGGCCGGGCATTCACAGCAGGCGGTTTCCAGTTCCGTTGCTCCGTAGGATGAAAAAAGCCGGGCCTGCCAGATATCGGAAAGCTGCCGGCCCAGGGGGGTAAAGCTGTAATCAGGCTGTCTGATGGGTTCTCCGATGGTGATCAGGGATTTTATGCCGGCCTGCTCGGGTTTCAGGCCTTCCTTTCCTCCCCATTGGGCCAGATTCAGCAGAAAGGATGGAACTCCTACTATTACGTTAGGGCGGAGTTGTCTTATGATCTCCCATTGCCTGGCCGGCTGTCCCGGGCCGCTGCGGATGACCGAGGCCCCCAGGCGGACTGCGCCGCTGTAATAGGCCAGGCCGGCGATAAAATTCTTGTCCAGGGTGACACAGAGCAGAATCCGGTCACTTGCCTTGAGACCCGCTCCCCGGAAACAGAGTTCTTCGTTGAAGGCGAGTCTGGTCAGGTCCGAGGCGGTATAGGGCACGGGGACGGGGCTGCCGGTGGTCCCGGAGGTCAGGGCCATATCCACCTGTGCCTCTTCTGAAACCGCGGTAAAAGCTCCGGGGTTTTCCTCCAGGTCCTGTCTGGAAGTAAGGGGGACCTGATCCAGATCAGACAGGGTGATCTCAGCCGGATCCAGAGTCAGCTTCCTGAACAATTCCTGATAGTAAGTACTCCCGGAGGCCTGCCGGAAATGATCTTGTAAGAGCTGGTCCTGATGGTGCCTGATCTCATCGGGATCGCTTTGCCGCCATTTCAGGGCCTTATTGAGTGAGTAGTCCATAGAGTCGGTGCAGTTTAAAATAATTGGAAATTACCAATCCGAAGATATTGTCAAAGTTCACCGGCACCCCTTATTTCTTTTTGAATAATATCTCTGACTTCTTCACCCAACATCTTGTGGGCTTGGGAAGCGTTGGCATATCTCTCCGGGGGAATTTCCGGATAAATGATAAGTTTTACCGGCACCGGATTCAGCAGTCTTCTGCCCGGAGGAAGCAAATCGCCCGAACCCAGGATACAGACCGGGACAATGGGACGGCCAGTTTCCAGCGCCAGTCTGAAAGCTCCGCTGCGGAATCTCTGCAATTCCGCTTCCGGACTGCGATGTCCTTCCGGCCAGATAATCAGGGAACTTCCCCGGTTAAAGAGTCTGCACCCCTCGCGCACCAGGTTTTCCCAGCCTTTATTGGCATCAATATAACCGGCCTGTTTCATCGCCCAGCGGTAAAACGGAATCCTGAAGGGCCAGCTGGTGACGAAACTGTTTTCAAAAGGCAGGGCCCCGAAAAGAAAAGGATCGGCAGAGGAGTTGTGATTAGCAACAAATATAGCGGGCAGGGATAATCCCCCTGATCTGTCTTCGACCTCTACCGGGGCCATGACGGAGGCAATTTTTATTATTACCTGGCCGTAGATCCTGATCCCGTTCCGAAAGGCTTTGTCCTGCGCCCAAAAATGAAAGAAAAAGTTGGCGGCTGTTATCAGGGGAATGCAGAAAAAGCTGATCAGGGTAATCAGGACAAAGAGAGGCCAGAAGTAAATATTGAAAAAGAGTTTTCTAAAACCGTCTTTAATATATTGTAGGATATCGTTATCCCGTACCAGAGTCTTCCCTAATTTCATTGTTGGTTTCATGGGCCATCTCAATCAAGAAATCAAAAAGATCCTGAATAGTTGCCACTTCACGCAGGGCTTCCTGATCGGTCATTTTCATGGCAAAGGCTTTTTCCAGGGCCACTACCATATCCACGGCGTCAAGACTGTCCAGTTCCAGATCTTCATACAGGCTGACCTCGGGTTTAAGCTCCGCCTCTTCAAGTTCAAATTCATGGGCAAGGACTTTTCTAACCCTTTTTTTGATCTCTTCTTCCGTCATTATCTACCTGTCCACTGTTTCAAGAGCAGAGCGGTGTTCACTCCGCCAAGGGCAAAATTGTTTTTAAGGACACAATTCATCCGCTGGGGCCGGATTTCCCGGACCAGATCCATGCCTTTTAGTTCAGGGTCGGCCTCTTCGAGGTGAAGAGTGGGGACGATTTCCTGCCGGGCCAGCATCTCCAGAAGAATTATAGCCTCAAGGGAACCGGCTGCTCCCAGGGTATGGCCCAGATGGCCTTTAAATGAACTTGCCGGGGTGGTTTCTTTGAGATTTTCCCGGATGGCTGTCCCTTCAGCGATATCGCCCAGTACGGTTCCGGTGGCATGGGCATTGACATAATCTATTTCCCGGTAATTGATGCCGGCCTCAGTCATTGCTCCGTTCATAGCCCTTGCTATGGACTCCCTGCTGGGATTGGCAATGTGCTGACTGTCATTGACCAGGCCGAAGCCTTTTATCTCGCCGAGAATGTCAGCCCCCCGTTTTTGGGCTGATTCCAGGCTTTCCAGAACCAGGATACCGCTGCCGCCGCCGCAGACCACGCCGTCCCTCCGGCTGTCAAAAGGTCTGGGAGCCAGAATGGGGTCCCCGGCATATCTGGAGGCTGCCTTGACTACATCGAAGATCATGGTGACGGTGGGATGGGCCTCATCAGCACCGCCGCAGAGCATTATTTCCTGGCGGCCGCTTTTGATCAGCAGATAACCCATACCGATAGCCTGGGCTGCAGAGGTGCAGGCACTCGCAGGTGACCATTGTTCCCCTTTGATCCCCAGAGCCAGGCATACATTGGCTGCACAGCTGTGTCCCATTATTTTGAAAAACATCCCGGATCTGACCTCTTCGATACTTTTTCCCGGGATGTAGTTTTGATAAAATTCTTCTAAGACACTGGGAGAACCGGTGGTGGAACCGATGGCAACTCCGGTGCTGCCGCCTGTCAGGGTTTCTTCCTCAAGCCCGGCTTCCCCCGCAGCTTCCCGGGAGGCCAGCACAGCGTACAGAGCCATATCACCCATGGTACGACGCAGGGAGCGGGGCAGATGTTGGGAGCTATCAATGGCGGGAACCGGAGCGGCAAGATGGGATTCAAGGCCTTTTATCTCCTGCCATTCCGGCATCAGCCGTATCCCTGAACAGTTCTGCCAGACCTTTTCTGTAAGGAGCTTAACTCCCAGACCATAAGGAGATACCGCTCCCCGTCCGGTAATAACTACCCTTTTTGTCGGCACGTCTTCACCGTATTATTATTTGATTGGTGGCATTCAATCAGAGAGTTCATCTGTTCGATCCTGAAGATTCCTTATTTTGTTTTCATAATAGACTGTTTTCGTCACGAACTTTACCATGATACACCTTCAGGGACGATTGATATCCCGGGATCACAGGGTATTCCCGGTTCAAGGTATAAGAAAATCTAATCTTGCAGAAATACCATAATAATGACGGCATTGCAATTTTCTACTTCCGACTTTCCACTTCCGGTTGTCTCCGGTCAAGGAGACTGCAGGTCAACCCGGGCCTTGCCGAACAGCTCTTCAGCACACCATGACTCTTTTTGGCCGGGGAGTTTTTTTAACTGCCGGGCGGTGCGGCTGACAGCAAATGAATGCTCCAGAGGGCGAGGGGAAAGGAATTCTTCCGGGGCGACATCGTATTCCTCGAATTCCAGGGAATCAAGAAGACCTACAGGCTCATTGCCGGTGTCAGTTTCGTCCTCGAGTATCCAGGCGACTGCGCCGGGTACAAGGACGGGGAAGTCTTCCCCCTTTGACCGTTGTCCGGCCTCGGTCAGGATCCGGCTGTATATTTCCACTTCCAGTACCACCGCCCTCCTGATTATCCCGTGTTCCACTGCGGTCTTTCCTTCCCGCAGGGCCAGGAAGAAAGGCCAGCAGTAGTTGGTCAGGGTATAGGCCGGTCCCCGGAGTTTAAAGAGCCGGCTTATATAACCGGCGGCGGTATTGAAAACCGAATGGGAAAACAGGGTAGGGGACATCTGCCCTTCCCCGTCATCGAGCAGGGTATCAAGGGCGGCAAAATTGGTAGCCAGGGGACCGAAAGCTGTGCCGATAAATATCCCGGTCTCCCCCCTGTCATCATGGGGGTTGAGTCCGGCAAGAGCCTGTTCGGCGACTGTAACGGCCAGGCTTGTGAAACCGTCAGCCCGCCTCAGTTCCCGGGCAAATGAAGTCTGCGGGTTTTGATTTTCGTTTAGAGCTATGGAGGATATCTGGATCCTGCTCATTTGGCTCTCTCCAGTATCAGGGCACTATTGCCGCCGCCAAAGGCCAGCGAGGTACTCAGTCCCAGGCTGCCGGCCAGTTCCCGGTTTTCTCCCCGGGTCAGGGGAGATAGGGCAAGTTCCGGGTCGGGATGACTGCAGCCGGCTGAACCGGGGGTAAAACCTTCATTCAGGGAGAGCAGGGTGAAAATTGCCTCCAAGGCCCCGGCCGCCCCCAGGGTGTGACCGGTGAGACCCTTGCTTGAAACGATTGCCGCATTCTCTATGTATGCAGAAGAAGATTGCAGGCCCTTCATCTCAGCCGGGTCATTGCTCGGAGTCCCTGTTCCATGGCTGTTTAGATAGGAGATTTTTCGCTCTCCCTCAATCTGCTCCAGGGCCATATCCAAAGACGCTTTCAGGCCACGGCCCTGTGGATGGGGGGCAGTGGGATGATAGGCATCATTTGCCGCACCGTAACCCCGAAGCCAGCCCAGGGTAGAACTCCCCCGCTCACGGCACCTGCTTTCCGGTTCCAGGATCAGGACCGCCGCCCCTTCCCCCAGATTCAATCCGTCCCGGTCCCGGTCAAAAGGGCGGCAGGGAGATTTTGAAGTCAGCTGCAGGCTGGTGAAACCGTTGTAGGCAATTCTGGAGAGTTCATCCCCCCCTCCGGCAATAACCAGATCGCAAAGGCCGGAAAGGATCCAGTTGCGGGCCAGGCCGATGGCATCAGTTCCTGAGGCGCAGGCATTGGTGATCACCGCTGCCGGCCCCTTGATTCCGGAAAAAGACTGGAGGGCAGAGGCCAGGTTGCCGGCGAGATAGCGATTTACCGGCTCCGGATCGGGTTTTTCCCCCCGGCGCCAGGCGGAGTAGTAATCTTCGTTATTAAAAGTGCAGCCCACGGTGGTGCCGAACACCATGCCTACATTTTTCATCTTTAATTCCTCTAAAGACAAACCGGTTTGCAGCAGGGCCTGTACAGCCGCGTTAATCACCAGAAGTATTGTCCGGTTGATCTCGTTTTCCGGGCGGGGGGGAAGATAAGGGAAATAAAGGTCCTGTTCAGGATGACTGCATTCCGCCGGAGCCGTAAAAACCGGGTAGGGAAGGTCGGTTGCAAACAGCCATTCCGGAACAGGGCCGCAATTTATCCTTCTGTTACAGAGACTGTCCCAGTGGGCCCTGACATCTCGCCCTGCCCCGGATATACAGCCTGTCCCGGAGACGGCGACTCTGTTGTGCAGCTTTTTATTCATTCAGAATATTTTCTTTCAACAAGTCTTGCTGTTTTCGTAATAAGTTATAATTGCTTGCAAAGAATAGGGCGCCAAAAATTGGTTTTGTCATTCAGGGAAAACCCTGTCCTTTCTGTTCCCTGTGCGCGGAAGAGAGATTTTACCAGCTAATCAGGCAGAAACCGGCTGTAGTTATTCCTGTTTCTGTCTATCCTGAATGAACCGGGCCAGGGAATTTATGGAGGCAAAGGCCTGATTCCCCTCATCCATGTCCTCGATCTGCACTCCGAAATTTTTCTGGATAAGAACCACCAGTTCCACGGCATCAAGGGAGTCGAGCCCGAGTCCTTCTTCGAATAAAGAGTCATCATCCTTTATCTCTTCAGGAGTTATGCCGGTTAATTTGAGGTCTTTTACAATAATTCCTTTTAATTGTCTTTTTAAGTCATCCATAATTAGCTTAGATCTCTTGATTGAGAGGGGTTAAGTTCCAGGTGCAGGGTCTTAGGTCTTGATATGGCCCTTTTCTTACTGTTTCCAGAAATCGGAGAAATTGTACCACTGGTAAGGGTGTTGGGCCAGATAATTTTCCAGGGAAGAGGCAAAGCGCTGTCCCCATTTGGTGATCTCCCGCTCTCGGTTTTGCCGGTTTACAGCCTCCGGTCTGAAAATATCCCAGATTTTCAGGGAGTACTTTTTTTGCCCCTCTTTGGCGGCAAAGAGAACCACGATCGGCGCAGAGGTCGAGGCCGCCAGTTGATAAGGGGTGGCCGGGAGCCTTACCGGGCTGCCCAGAAAATCGACTTCCACCTCCGGCCCGCCGGCATAGCGGTCTCCCATGATGGTTACGATTTCGCCGCGCTGCAGGGCTGCCGTTGATTCGATCATGCCGCCCAGGAAACCGTCACTGGCGATGATCCGGAAGGGGCGCTGCCCGTCCTTGAGATCGAAATAGTGCTTGGCCACAGCCTCCTGATCATACTCCATGAGGGAGTGAACCGCCACCGGAAGTTCAGTGAGATTGGCCAGAGCAGTCTGCCAGTTGCCTACATGGGCGGTAAGCAGGATAACCCCCTTTCCTTCCTCTATGGTCCGGAGAAGCAGGGATTGATCGGGGAAATTCCCTTCCAAGGCCGCTTTTTTCCTTAAACCCAGCCAGGCCCTGTCCACCAGCACCTTTCCAAAAGAGTAGACCAGCCTGAAAGTGTCCAGCCGGCGCCGGACCCAGGATTTATCCGGAAAACGGCGGCTCAGGTAATAATCTGTTTTTCTGTGAATATTTCTGCTGAACAGGGTGTAGGAAAAGATCACCAGGGCCAGCAGAATATAGGCGCCGGGCTGGCCGCTCAGGATAATCACCGTATAAAAGATGTAGTGCCCCAGGGCCTCTAATCGTTGGGCCAATCGGATGCCACCAATCATTTTCTCACACAAGATTTGCCCAGAGTGCGTAGATACCTGATAACCAAATAGGCGGAAAAAGCGACAACCAGGCCCAGCAGCGGTCCTACGATAAGAGAGCCCAGCAGCCATTCCCACAGTCTCTGGTGAATCTGCAGGACAAGAATATCATAGGAAACCTCGGTCAGCCAGGTCCCGTTTCTCAAAAAATAGCCGGTCTCGATACATATTACCGGCAGTAGCGGCGGGGCGCAGATCTGGCTGGCAGCAACCGCCGCCGGTTTATTTAAGTGGAGCCGGTGGCAGACATAGATAATTACCACTGTATGAACAGCTATCAGGGGCAGGGCCCCCAGAAAAATACCCACCCAGACCGCCACCGCCAGCTGAAGGCTGGTGGTGTGTTCCAGGCACAGTCTTTTCAGGAGCTTTACCGGATGAAAAATTGACTGTTTTTCCGGTTCCTGAATGGCGGCCGGATTTTCAGCGATGATTTTTTTATGGGGCCAGGGAAGCAGGGCCCGGCAGATCAGGCGGCTGTGCAGGAAAGTCAGGCGCAGATTATCCTTTACCTGATTGAAATGGGAGATCCTGGTTCCAATCTCCGGGTAATGGACTGAAATCGGCACGGATTTAATAGGAAGGCCGGCCCAGGCCGCCCTGGTCAAAACCTCTACTTCGAAATCGTAGCGGCTTCCGGCAATATTTAAGTCCAGTATTTCCGGGACAGGATAAAGGCGGAAGCCGCTCTGGGTATCAGGAAGATCGCGGCCGCATTCCAGCCTCACCCAGAAGTTGGAGAAAAGCCGGCCGAACCTGCTGGAGCGGGGTACTGTTTCTCCGGACATATCCCGGCAGCCGATGACCATGAGAGGCCAGTTCTTTTCCGCCTCCCGGACCAGAAGGCAGGTTTCAGCCGGGTCATGCTGGCCGTCGGCATCCACGGTAATTACAGCATCATGACCCTGTTCCGAGGCCTTTCGGGCCCCGGCGAGGATGGCCGCCCCCTTGCCCCGGTTGATGCCGAGTTTTAAGATCCGGCAGCCCGGATTCCGGAGTTGTTCCGTCCCCTGATCGGTACTGCCGTCATCTACCACCAGAACCGGGAAACCGGTCTCCAGGGACCTGTTGACCACTTCCGGCAGGGTGGCGGCATGGTTATATACCGGGATAACTATCAGGGGGTTCAGCGGTGAAGTCCGGTGGGAAGCGTATGGCGGAGCACAGTTTCTTTGATATTTCATGGATGTTCTTGCCGATCCGGAAAAACAATTTCCGGTCAGGAGTAAATCTTGAATTATCTTCTTACCAGCAGATTATCCCAGACCGGGCCTTTATAGCCTTTTTTGTGCAGGTGGTTGATCCTTTGCTGCATTCCCATAAAGGGGTATACCCGGTCAAATCTCTTTTGCCAGGCGTTTTTCAGTTCCTGATCCACTTCCTCGCGGCTGATCCCGGGAGAGAAATAAAAGAGCGGATCCAGCAGGGACTGATTTTGACCAACAAGTCCCTCGGCCAGAGCTTTCTTATATATTTCAGTACCGGGAAGTATTCTGATTCCGGCTCCGGCAAAGACCACGGTGTTGCGCAGGCGGTCGAGATTGGCCAGCCCTTCTTTAATGGTGTCCCGGTCTTCCCCGGGGCCGCCGAAAATAATGAAATGGGCGCATGGGATGTTCTGGGCCACTGTTAATTCGTGATTATCGATCACCTCGCCGAACGTGAAGCCTTTACCCAGGCCCTCCAGGGTGCGGTCGCAGGCGGCGTCGGTCCCCATCTCCATGGCGGCCAGCCCTGCTTTTTTCATCAGGGCCAAGGCCCCGGCTGAGAGGTTCCGGGGCCGGAAAAAGGCGCACCAGGGGACATGGTTGTCATTTTTGATCAGGGCCTCAGCGACTTGGAGAAAGTGGTCCTGATTGTCATTAAAGGTGGAGTCGGAAAAAAAGATATAGTCCGCCCCCAGCTCCAGGTTCAACCTTCGTACTTCGTCCGCCACCTCTTCCGGGTCCCGGAAGCGGTAATGCCTTCCTTCCAGATTGGGATAGGAACAGTAGGCGCACCGGTAGGGGCAGCCCCTCTTGGTCTGAATGTTCAGCATCCCGCCATTCCGGAGGTAGTAAGCCATGTTTTCCTTTTGATAGGCGGTCTGTCTCCAGGGGTATTTTCGGGGGCGGGGATGGATGATCCCTTTTGCAATGGCCGTCCCCCTCTCCATGCTGTCGGCCAGCCGGACAAGGGCGCTTTCCCCTTCGCCAACCACCCCGTAGTCTGCCTGGATTAATTCCATTATTTCTTCCGGCATGATGGAGAAGGCAGGCCCTCCCACCACCACCGGGGCACCCGATGACCTCCTGATAATCGCCATGGTTTTTTGAGTGTCTCCCAGAAGATGGTGGGGACAGTTACAGTCCATGGTGTCTATATTACGGATAGAGAGGCAGATGAGGTCAAAAGAGGAGTCCTGCAGAAAACCGGCAAGGGCTTCGGTGCCTCCCCCGGCCAGAAGGTCAAAATGTTTACTGCTGTGACCACCGGCCTCCAAAGCTCCCATCAGATGGGCAACTCCCAGGGGATAGACAGGGTAGGGTTCTTCCACCTGGTTTGTTGAGATAAGCAGGCAGTTAATCCCCATTGCCGGTTCCCCTGGTTTCTTGCCATTTCCGGCGTTTCTGGGAAAGGTCGATGGGAGAGCGCCAGCTGTTGTCTGCTATTTCTTTTTTTACCACCTTATGGAAGAGCCGGGCCATGCGCAGGGATTGACTTTTTTCCTGATAAAAGGCCTGCCAGGCATAATGATACATCTCCTGAAGTTCATCCGGAGTCATGTGTTTAGGCTGAAAGCAGACCTCACTGGTGGTATATTTTCGCCAGTCGTTATGCAGTATTCGGCCTTCCTTTTTGAACTGTTTTGTCATCGGGGTGTGAGGGAAGGGAGTCAGTATGGAGAATTCCGCCATGTCCACATCAATTTCCAGGAGAAAATCGATAAGTCTTTTTATGTAGTCGGCGTCCTGATTGTCAGGTCCCAGGAGAACTGCGGCTTCCACTCCTATACCATGATCTTTGAGCCTTTTTACCCGGTTGCGTATCACCTCCGAGGTGTCAAAAACAGCCTGATAAACAAACCAGCATCCTGCCTTGGCTGCCCGGGCAATTACTTTTTCTTCGTCCAGAATCGGGTGACTGATCCATTTTTTCCCTAATGACTCCAGGACGGAAAACAGTTCCAGTACCCAGTCCCGATCCTGGGCCAGGGAGTTGTCCACCAGGAACAGGCGATTATTGTCAATTCCTTCCAGTTCTTCGGCAACCCTGGCCATGGGCCGGGGTCTGAAGGTGCGCCCTCCCAGATAGGCGGTGGCGCAGGGAAAACAGTTGAACTTGCAGCCCCGGGAGGCATGGACCAGATCAACCATGGGCATCCCCCGGTAGACGTAGTGATCGTAGTTGAGAATGTCGCGGCGGGCCGGACCAATCTCCTCTGTTTCCGGAAAATCCCGGAAGTAGTTATAGAGCGGCTTCAGGTTGTTTTCCCGCCAGTGTTCCAGAACCCTGGTCAGACGGCCGCCTTCCACCTCGCCCAGAAAGACAGAGTCCACATGTTCAGCCACCTCTTCGGCATGAAGCATGGTGGCAATTCCCCCGGCGATCACCTTGATCCCTCTATTCCGGTAAGCAGCGGCAATTTCCAGCCCCCTGGGGATCTGGCAGGTTAGCATCATGGAGAGCAGGATCAGATCGGTCCGGTTGTCCGGGTCGACAGGGTCCATGTTTTCATCGATGAAAGAGACCTCATAGTCTTCCGGGATCTCGGCGGCCAGACATACCGGAGCGTGAGGGGGGAGATGGAATTCGGTCTGTTCCGGTATCTTGGTCCATTCCGGATAAATTATGGTTATATGGGGCATAAATTTTAAAAATTTGAATGTTAGACTTTGTTAGTGGAGTTCATTTCTTCACAAAATGAGAGGATCGTTGACCCTTTTTTAGTCAACTTGTCGGGATCGGGTAGTCTGAAATTCCGGGATCCTGAATTATACCGGAAATATTATACCCTCAGATCAGAAATGCAATATCTTTCCGGAAGGTGGGGGCAACCGCTGAAAATTTATAGCACTACAAATCTGGCCCCTGTTTGGTATTCTTCCATCTTATGAGATAAAAGCGGGGATGTTATGTCCGGGAAAACATCCACTTGACCGGCAACTATCTGCAAAGGATAATTAACGGTATTGAGCCAGCGCTTTGCTTCCTGCAGGGCGTCTTCGTACGGCTGTTTGCTGAAAAGGGCGTAAACCGGGCCGGTCAGACTGTAATGGACCGCGGCTTCGGCCAGGGAGATATTGGCCAGGGTGTAGCTGAAGAGGGCGGGGCTGGCATGATTTATCCCTTTTTGCAGGGAAGCGCAGTAGGCAAGGTCTGTAGTGAGGGATCCCCGACGGGTCCCTGCCACCAGGCCCACTGTTTGGGAGGGGGGCAGGGATCTGCTATTACTGTCCAGCAGGCCGTATTCTTTCAGGGTCCGGCCCACTTCCACCAGTACAAGCCGGCTGATCTGATCCATACGCCCCCACCGGTCTGGCATTTTGCCCAGTATAGCCATGATTTCAGGAGAAGGCTGATCCTGTGTCAGGTATTTGTATCCAGGGTGCATTTCCTTTTTTTACTTCTTATTTCTGGACTTTTCAAGAGCCCTAACCATGTCCTTAATAAGGCCGGGCAGCTGGTCCTGGAGTATAAGGGTGAAGTTATAGGCGATGAGATGTTTGCCGTTTCTGCCCTGAGTTATTTGATAGACATTGTTATACCTGTCTGTCCTCCGGCCTTTGATTTTTCCCTGCCAGATGATGTCCCGGGTAGCCATGTCCCGCAGGCGCAGGTCGGTTTCCAGGACCACCTCATAAGAAACGTAGGGCAGCCCCAGTATCCTCAGCAGCCAGGCATAGATTGAGGAACCGTAGTAGTAGCCCCTTTCTTTTACATAGGATTTCTGCAGAATTCCTTCCAGATGGTAATCCGGTTCCTTATAGGGATCCCGGGGCAGATAACTGACCTGACCGAATGCACCGGCTTCTCTGAGGCCGGCGGTGACAGCCTCGGTGATGGTGTCCTTCATCGGTCTTGAGTTATAGGGTGAATAGGCGGTGTAGATTTCCGGAATCTCGGAGGCGATATCAACCCAGAGAACTCCCGGAATATAACCGAGCCACTTCTGATTATCACTGCCCCGGATCTGGGGGCGCAGGTCGATAAAAGTTTCAACCCCGATAGAAACGGCCATGGCCTCTTGGGCCGGAGCTTTTTCCCCGGTGAAAGAAGAGTCTTTCAGGGAGAGATCCAGTCCGGGGGCGCTACAGCCGGAAATAGCCAGGCTGACAGTCAGGATCAGAAAAAGACGGGCCATGGTGCTTGGTTGATGATATTTCATAATATTTGGCAGTAGGGGCTGACTTTATTTCTTTTTCCTGAAATTGATTTTGTCCAGCAGGGATCCTTTCTTACCCTGTTTTTTGTTTTTTCCTTCAGCCAGCAGAGAGTTTCCGGAACTTTTTTTCATAACTCTGGTGGCCAGAAGAGAGGGCTTTTTCCCTGAATTACGGCCATTTTTGATGGAGTCAGAGAGCATTTTGGACCTCTTGATACTCTCCGGCTTCTCTGTTTTTTCTTGGACCGGAGTAGGCCGGTCCGGCTTGACCTTCCGGTTTGGAGGTGATTCCGGCTGTTTTTCGGCGGCGGCAGAATCCGTCTTTGTTTTCGCCGTTTTTTTCCGGGCCTGAGGCCGGGCCTTGGGAGCAGTTTTTTTCTTCTTGGGTTCGGCAGAGGGGTGAACCGGACTTCCGGATTTTGCGGCCCGGGTACTTGGTTCCTTTATGTCCCGGGCTGCTTGTTCCTTTTCCTCTCCCTTGAGCTGGTAGAAGATCCCTTTTAGATACTGTTTGTCCTCGAAATCATGGCTGTAACCGCGCAGTGTCTCAGAACCACCCACAATCAGGGCTCCGTCCGGAGCCAGGTTGTGGGCCAGCTTTTTGAAGAGCCCGATTTTATTGGCCTGGTTGAAATAAATGGCAACATTGCGGCAGAATATAACGTCAAATCTGCCTATGTGGCCGAAATCCTCCATCAGGTTGAGTTGTTTAAATTTGGCGAGCACCCGCACATTATCGTTTATACGATAGCTGGAGCCGGTTTTGTGAAAATATTTTTTCAATAAATTTTCCGGCATGCCCCGTCCCACTTCGAAAGGATTATACTGGCCGTAGCTCGCCTGGGCCAAGGCCTTGTTGGAGATGTCGGTTCCCAGAATGGAGATGTCGTAGCGGTTCAGATTGGTAAGCATCTCCAGCAGGGTTATGGCAATAGAGTATACCTCCTGGCCGGTTGAGCAAGCCGCACTCCAGATCCGCAAGGGGATTGGGCCGTTGGGGAACTGCCTGGAGCGCCGGTCGATCAGGTCCGGAATAATCTTGTTTTTCATTAATTCAAATGGAGTGTTATCCCGGAAGAAAAAGGTCTCGTTGGTGGAGATGGCATCTATCAGGGTTTTTTCCAGATCACCGCTGGGCTGGTTTTTGGTCTTATAGTAAAGTTCGGTAAAGCTCCTGGAGCCGGTCAGGTCCAGGAGAGGCCCCAGCCTGGTCTCCAGAAGATAGCCTTTGTCCTTGCCTATGTGTATTCCGGATATATCAAAGATATAGTCGGCGAAAAGGCTTATTTCATCAGGGGTTATTCGTGCCATTGCAGTGTCTTGCTAATTTCCTGGGACATAGAGTCAAGGGAGGCCACGATATCAACCAGGCCGGCGTCAACTACAGCCTTGGGCATACCATAAACAACGGAAGAAGTCTCATCCTGGGCTATCCCTACGGAACCGGCAGCCTTGACCACGGACATACCCTGCTTGCCGTCCGACCCCATTCCGGTCATAATCACGCAGGTGGCCTTGGAGCCGTATTCCCGGGCCACGGAGCGGAAGAGATAGTCTACTGAGGGTCTGCAATTATTTTCCGGAGGGTCGTCAGTGATCCTGATCATCCTGTGCAGGCCGCCGGCCCCTGACGCAACTTTCATCTGTTTGCCTCCGGGGGCGATATATACTGTATTGGCTTCAACCTTTTCCTGGTCTTCTGCTTCTTTTACTTTCAGAGCGCATTTGCGATCCAGGCTCTGGGCAAGAGAGGCGGTGAAGATCGGAGGCATATGCTGGACCAGAAGAATGGGAACTCCTATATCGCCGGGGAGTTCGGGCAGCACCTGAAGAAGGGAGTTGGGCCCTCCGGTGGATATGCCAAGGGCTACCACCAGTGATTTTTCCGTACGTTTTAGTGGTTTTGCCGGTCGGGGGGTAACAGCCGGCTTTTTAGGTACGGCGGGCTTTTCTCCAGGCTCACCCCTGAGCCGGCGGTGGCGGATAAAGCCTTTTATAAGTTTGTCCAGTTCAGTTTTAATGGCCTTGATGTTTTCTTCAGCCGAATCGTTGTCAGGTTTGGAGATGAAATCAAAGGCGCCCAGCTCCAGGGCCCGCATGGTGGCTTCGCTGCCCTTCTGGGTCTTAGCGCTCAGCATAATGCAGCCCACGTCCAGATCCTGTCTGTTGATCTCTTCCATGAGTTCCAGACCAGACATGATGGGCATTTCTACATCAAGGGTCAGGAGATCCGGTTTCAGGCTGCGGATTTTGTTAAGGGCGATTTTGCCGTTGTTGGCGGTACCCACCATCTCGACACCGTCTATTTCCGCCAGGAGATCGCCGACTATCTTTCTGTAAAAGATGGTGTCATCCACCACCATAACTTTTATGGACATGAAATTAAGAGGTCTAAGATTCAGGGTGTAGCAATTTCTAAATTGCCAGTACTTCGTTAAGGTTGAGGATGGCCATCAACTCCCTGCCTTTGCTTTTGAGGATACCGGAAAAAAAATTACCCTGGGCCCCTTTAATGTTGGAGGGTGGGGCTGAAATGTCACTTCTGGGGGCGGTTATTACATCGTTTAGCCTGTCAGCCAGCAGACCCACATATTCTTCATCTGAATTGACAATTATAATTCTGCTGTTTTTACCTATTTCGGAAGGGGCATAACCGATTTTCAGACTCTGGTTGATTACCGTGACAATCTGGCCCCGGAGGTTTTTTATTCCCATTACGTATTCCGGAGCCAGGGGGACCCTGGTTATGTCCAGGTCGGCGTTGATCTCCTGAACCTGGGAGATATCAATTCCGCACAGGGTGTCGTGCAGGTAAAATGAGGTGAACTGCAGGTACTCCTCTTTTTCCGGGGTATCTGTAATCTGATCTTTATCCATGGCTTTTTAGGGTTCGGGGTTTATAGTTCAGGATCCGGCGGTCAGAACTCCTTACTCTATTATTCACATTCTCTCTCCAGCTGGTCAAGCTTTTCAAAGACAAGACTGCCTGCTTTTTCCATCTCGTCGATGTACATCTGATTGGCCTCGGTTTTTTTATTCTGACTGTATAGCCTGGCGATCTTGAGACCGGTTTCATGGATTTTCTGATGGGGAGCCTCGATCTCCTTGAAAGCGGAGAGATGGGAGAAGTTTTTCCTGCCCTCAGAGTTATACCACTTGCCGAAACCGCAGTTGTTATGATCCGGAAGCTTGTGAGTGTCCATTTCCTCCAGGCCGGCCAGCATATCTGCCAGCCTCTTTTTCCATTTGATATGGGCTGTCTTGACAGCGGCGGCAGAAAAGGGAAGCCTTCGATATGTAAATAGGGAGATCTTTTCCGTTACAGTAGTTGCCACTTCAGTTAGATTGCCTGATTTCCGGGAAAGCTCCTTGTTGGCATCCTGGATGGAGCCGGCTGCCTCGTTGATGCCGCTGATATCCTGGGCTACTTGGCGGGAGGCCTGGGAAGCCTGGGAGATATTTTCCGTTACTTCGTTCAGGCCGCTGGAGGCCTGGTTGATGTTTTTGGTAATCTCAATGGTGGCCTTGTTTTGCTCTTCCATGGCGTAGGAGATGGAGCTCACCGTATCGTCCACCTCCTGGATGGAAGAGGAGATCTCTTCAATACCCTGGACCGAAGAATTAGTGGAGCTCTGGATGGCCTTGAGCTTTTGAGAGATATCGTCGGTGGCCTCGGCGGTCTGCTGGGCCAGGTCCTTTATTTCATTGGCAACCACCGCAAAGCCCTTGCCGGCCTCACCTGCCCGGGCCGCCTCGATGGTGGCGTTTAAGGCCAGGAGGTTGGTCTTGTCAGAAATAGCAGTAATAGTCTCGGTTACCGTGCCGATTTCCGCGGCTGCGGTACCGAGCTGGTTGATGGTTTCACTGGCCTCGCGGGCTTTTTCCACTGCCTCATGGGTATTGTGGCTGGCTCCTTCGGCATTCTGGGAGATCTCGGAAATATTGGTGCTCATCTCTTCAGCTGCCGAGGCCACGGTATTTACATTGGAAGTGGTCTCTTCCATGGCTGCAGCCACTGAATCCATATTGTTACTCATCTGCTCGGCAGCCGAGGCCACAGCGGCGGCCCGGTTAGCTGTGTCCTCGGTGCTTTCATTGACTTCAAACAGCCGGTCATTGCTCTCAGAGTTAGCCTCGACCAGGAGATTCATATTTTTGTTGATATCCTTGAAGGTCTGTTTGAGATTTTCAGCCATGCTGTTAAGGGAGCCAGCCACTTCGCCGATCTCGTCTTGCTGTTTTATATCCAGAGATTCTCTCAGATTGCCCCGGGCCAGGGCACCGCTGAAAGAGACTATTTTCTGAAAAGGTGAGGTGATCTTGGTTCTGATTAGGTAGGTGAAGGCGGCAAATACCACCAGGGCCCAGACTAAACAGATCACTTCTATGATAAGAAGGATACTGGTTATTTTTTTGTATTGCTGCTGGAAAAATCCCACTGCCTTGTTCGTGCTGGAAAAAAGGGCTGGATTGTTTTTCAGGATGTAGTCTACGGGTTTTTCAGCTGATCTGCCGTTTATAATATCCTCTATGTTTTTTTTAAAAGGTTCCCAGAGGCTTACGGTCTTGTTTAGCTGCTCTTCCGCTTTGCCTTCGGCCCCGGGGAGTACCGCCTGTCTGCCGGAAGGATCTAATGTCAGGGGTGCTTTGCCGGAATTAAGCAGGGCGCCGAGAGTGGCATCGAAGACTTTCATCGTCGTTTTCATATCTTCAGCAGTCTCGGCGGCAGCTGCTTTCGAACCGTTCTCTTTCTGGTGGAGATAAGTCATGGCCTCCTTGGTCAGCTTCTGAGTCAGCATGCTTTGGCGGTCAGTCAGGTTGATTGCCAGGTTTTTGTCTTCCTGCATACCAGTAACAACCAGGAGGGCTATAAGCATTACCACCGGGATAGAAAGAAAATCGAGAAAAACAATTGTCAGTTTCTGGAATAGATTTAGTCTCATGTAGTTCCTTGTATTCGTTTCTGGTTAATGGCAGATTTGGATGGATTTCGAGCTACTTGTTGAGATATTCATAAATCTTCTGAAGAAGCTGCTCTTTATCCAGTTTCACCTGATAGTCATCAATCCCTACTTCCCGACCCTTGGCCACGTCCTCCTCTCCGGCAAGAGAGGTAAGGGCAATGACCGGCAGCCGGCTGAAGCGTTCATCGCTTTTTATATTACGGGTCAGTTCAAAACCGTTCAGGTTGGGCATCTCGATATCGGTTACGACCAGAGCGATTTCCCCGGGGTTTTCCTCCAGATAGTTCCAGGCTTCCAGACCGTCCGGGGCCTCGATTATTTCATAGCCTTCCGAGACAATGAAGCTCTTGACCTGGGCCCGGAAAAAGCTGGAATCCTCAGCCAGAAGGATTTTTCTGCCTGGTGGTGAACCCGGGGTCTGTTCTTCCTCCGAACCGGTCTCAGCATTTTTTAATTGTCGGTCGCTCTTGGATTGCCGGTCGCTGAACCATTCGGGATTTAAGGCTTCCATCAATCTGAAGATATCCACCATAAGTGTGGTGTGGTCCCTGATGACGGCGGAGCCGCTGATCCCGGTTTGTTTGAGGGTTAC
This sequence comes from Desulfurivibrionaceae bacterium, assembly GCA_046537975.1. GTDB lineage: Bacteria > Desulfobacterota > Desulfobulbia > Desulfobulbales > SURF-16 > JAWLDV01. Next base: position 27,597 of record JBKHJR010000003.1, on the reverse strand, counting down.
TTCGTCCAACATTATGTTTTCTTCTATTATCTCCAGCGGCGGTATGGCCAGAATACCTATTTCCCGGCCGGCGACCCGGAAAAGGATAACGGCTATTTCTTCTCTTTCCTCCAGACTGTCAACGTTGGCAGCCTCCTCCAGGGCATATACCGGAAGAGAGCCGTCCCGATAACGGATAACCTTTTTGCCCCCCCGGAACTCAATTTCATCGGCCTTGACCTGTTCCACTCTGAGAACCAGATGGAGGGGCACGGCACAGTATTCGTCCGGGCCGTTATGAAAGGTCAGCAGGGTCTGGCGGGTCATACCTTCTCCGGTTTCCTCCTGCTCTCTGGTTTTCTTGGATTTGGCCTCTTCCGCCACCGCTCTCAGCTCTGCGACTCTGGCCAGGCCGGCGGCGTCCAGGATAAGGGCGACATGACCGTCTCCCATTATAGTGGCACCGGCATAGACCTCGGAATTCTTTAGATGACGTCCCAAGGGTTTAACCACGATTTCCACGGTATCATGAACCGCGTCAACCACCAGTCCGTAGCGAAAAGTCCCTGCCTGAAGAACCACGATATTTATATCTGATTTGGCACTCTTTCTCCTTTCCTCTGGTGTACTTTCTTCTCCGCTCCGGGATCCGGCCTTATCTTCCTGTTGTTCAGAAGACAGGAGGCGGTGATCAGCCAGACCGCTCCGTCTGTCCGGCCTGAATTCCCCGATGTTGGGGTCATAGTAGGTGGCGCGGAGGTTCATGATGTTGCCCAGCTGGAGGAGAGGAATCAGTTCTCCTCTTAGATAGAGGATATCGGCACTGCCCACCTTTTCAACCTGGTCCCTGACCTCGGCGGCAGGGATACGCAGGAGTTCCGCTACATTGACCTGGGGGAGGGCAAAACGTTCTTCGCCACTTGAAACCAGAATGCTGGGAATAATGGCCAGGGTGAGGGGAAGTTTTATGCGAACCGTGGTCCCTTTATCGACCTCGGAAATCAGCTCGACCTGGCCCCCCATCTTATCCAGGTTGCTTTTTACTACATCCATGCCCACACCCCGGCCGGAAACATCACTTATTTCTTCGGATGTAGAAAAACCAGCCTTCATGATCAGGTTGGCCTTTTCTTTGGCGGACATGCCGGCTGCCTGTTCTGCAGTGACCAGACCTTTTTCTATTGCCTTGGCTTCCAGCTTTTCCGGGTCAAGCCCCTTGCCGTCGTCCTCGATCTCTATGAGGACCTGGCCGGATTCATGAAAGGCTCGAAGATAGATCTGGCCGCATTCGGGCTTTCCTTTCCTCTTCCTGTCAGCGGGGGATTCAATCCCATGATCGCAGGAGTTTCTGACCAGATGAGTCAGGGGATCGCCCAGCCCCTCTATAATGGTCTTATCCAGCTCCACGTCTTTCCCTTCCAGGGTGATCTCTATCTCTTTTTCCAGATCCCGGGCCATATCCCTTACCACTCTGGTGTACTTGTTGAAGATATTGGCAACCGGCTGCATCCGGGTGAGCATAATGGCTTCCTGGAGTTCAGAGGTAACCATGTCCACTCGTTGGGCGGCGGCGCTTACCTCTTTCGTTCCGCCGGTACTTATGGCCTGAAGCAGGGCGTTTCTGGACAGGACCAGTTCTCCGGCCCGGTTCATTAATTGGTCAAGTACCGAGACCGGTACCCTGAGAGATTCAGCGTGGCCGGCTCCCGAAGATTTTTTTGATTCTTCCTTTTTGTTTTTTCCTTCTTTGGCCGCCGGGACCGGAACCATACCTTCAGCCTCCCGGTCGGCGTTTTTTTCTTCTTTGCTTTCAGAAGACGGGGCTTCTTCCTGCGCCGGTTCTGCAGATCCGGTTGCTTCAGCGGAGAAGTTAAGGGCGGGATACTCTTGTTCCTTATCCTGTTCAATGACGGTTATCCGGTCGTCGGAAATCTCCAGCAAAGAGCCGATCAGATCCGGTTCGATGATAGAGGCAAAGAGCACATACATGGGAGTTTTGCTTTCAGGGTCAAGTTCTACCTGATCCCCTATTTCTTCCGGAGAGGGCTGAACCCGGATTACCTCTCCGGCTTCTTCCAGATTGGCGAGGATGTCCCGTACCGTTTTGTTTTGAAGATGGACATCATCCTTGAGATCATATTCCAGGATATAAAGTTCCTTGCCACCTGCTCTGGCCTGGCTTATGTCATCTTCACTGACTGTAAAACAGGGGCCGGCCGAGCTGTCTTCCTCCTCAATGGCGGGTTTTACTTCACCTTCTTGTTCCGCAACTACGGCCTTATCTCCTTGTTCTCCGCTGGTCAGGGCTTTAAGTTCGGCGAGGTTTGCCTCTATGTTTTCCTCGTTGCTGCCGGCAACATTATCCAGGAGTTCACCGAGCCGGTCGAAAGAGGTGAGCAGGGTGTTGACCACCTCCGGAGTTGGAGTCATCTGATAACTGCGGATCAGATCCAGGATATTTTCAATCTTATGGGCCAGTTCCTTGATGTTGTCAAGCCCCAGAAATCCGCCGCCGCCTTTAATGGAGTGAGCAGCTCTGAATACCTTGTTTACCAGATCTTCATCAATATCAGTACCGCCGCGTTCAATCTCCAGCAGATCGGCCTCTATGGTTTCCAGATGCTCTTTGGATTCTTCCACGTATATTTGCAGGGTTTCATCATCCATTGTTGTTCTCTCCGGTTAATTTACGGCAGTCCTGTCAATGGCTAATTCCGGGATATAAAATAGTCAAGTTGCCTACTTACAGCAGCTTTGTCAAAGATGTAAACTTACAGTTTGCAGATAAAACTTCAATGTTATTTACAAAATTCTTCTCCCGCCGCTCTTTACCTTATACAGAACCCGGCCGAGGCTTTCAGCATCAAAGGGTTTATAAATTATGTCATTAACCCCTGCTTCTTTTGCTGAATTGTTATCCTGAACTTCATTCTGGGTGGTGACCATCACAATAGGCAGTTCTTCTTTACTGTATTTTTCCCGAACCTTTTTGATCAGTTCGAGTCCGTTTATTCCGGGCATATTGAGATCCGTACAGACAAAGTCCGGTTTATTGGAGACCAGCCAGTCAACAGCTTCAGCCGGATACTGAAAAAGAAGGGGCTCGTAGCCCAGTTCAGTTAAAATGCTGCGGTAGACGTTTAAGATCATCCTGGAGTCATCTACTGCACAGACTTTACCTGTGTATTTTTTCTCCTCTGTTTTGTTCTGGCGGATAATCAGATTGGCCAGGCCTGTTTTTCGAGAGCGGATGAGGTAATTCACGAACCAGGTGCGCAGTTCCGGGTGAGCCCCTGCCAGGTAAGAGACCGCCTGTTCCTGAAAAGCTGTTTCCTCTACCAGGGCCATAAATAAATCCTCAGCCTGGGCATCGATTATGGCTCTGACCATCTTCCTGGACTCCTGATCGGCAACCTGGATCATATTCTTTAAACCGCTTATGAGCAGTTCGTCAAGATTGTGGTTTATGGCTCTGGCCGCAGCGAGTCGGACATTATCTTCCGGATCGGTGAGACCGGAGGCCAGAAGATAGTCGCCTTTGCGGACCGGTAGTGAAGACAGCGCTTCATAAGCGGCAAACCGGACATTACTGTCGCGGGGATGGCTGTGCAGCAGTTTCCGGACAGCCTTAGTTACACTCTGATCATCGGTTTCTTGGAGAATATTTAAAGAGTGGATCTGGAGATCGGGATCAGGATTAGACAGGTTGGCGATCAGAATGGGTATAGCCTTGGGTCCCAGTTCTGTTAATTTGACCTTGGCATGATTGCGGATATGGGCGTTACTTGACTGTAGGCAGGTGTTAAGCTTCTTTAAAGATTCTTCATCCTGGAGGCCGGCAAATACCTCAATAATCTCTTTGTCTCTATCCGCACCTCTGCCCATTGATTCCTCAAGCCTCTGCAGGGCGGTGGGGGTGGCAATCTGGCCCAGGGCCTTGATTGCTTCTACCTGCAGATCAGAGTACTCATCTGAGGCGTAGAGGAATTCCGAAACCGGATCCACCGCAAGGGGATCCGCAAGAACCCCCAGGCCGTAGATGGCTGTAATAATTATTTCCTCTTCTTTTGATTCCTGGAGAATGTCAATCAGGACCGGCACCGCTTCATTGAACTGGAAGTCAATGGCCAGTTGTAACAGGTACTTCTGGGCTGTTGTGGGCTTTCTTATTTCTGAAATCACAAGTCCGGGATTCTGCAGGGCCATGGTAAAGATGATTTCCGGCAGTGAAGGATGGTCGGTGGCTGCCTTCTCATGGATTACCAAGACATGGACCAACAAGGGCAGGGCGAGAGTCTTGTCGGTTTGTTTGAGATGCTCAATTATATGACACTGTTGCTCGTAGGGAAAATCCGGGAAATGATCCAGTACCAGTTTCGCTTTGATAATGTCTTTGGACTCGAGGTTTTCTACTATTTCCTGCAAGCCGTGTTCAGTAATCGACGCCAGGTTGTTTTTTCTCATGTTTTTCTTACTGTTGAATGAAGCCAAGCTTCTCCGTCGGGTTGAGAGCCGGCACTTTAAGTGTGTGAACGTCTTTTCCCGTCTCATTGGTTTTATTGACCGTTCTGGTCGTAATGCTGATTAAGGATTATGTACATTTAAAGATACTCCGGATAGGCCATTGAATTTTATTTTGCACTTTTTGTTCACCAGGCCGTGGTTCTCTTTTCGAACTTACATGTTCGCCGAACTCATATCGAGGTAGTGTCTGATTTATCTTAATTGATTATAATTGTCAATTGAGGGTATGGCACTGGTACGCCTGAAGTTATAGCTATAAGTTCCACAAGTCCCGGAACCACGATTAACAAAGGGCCTATACCGGCAAAACCCGGACGCCGCCGCCGACTGGTTAATACAGGTTCAAGGCTCAAGGGACAAGGGACAAGGTTCAAGGGGCAAGGGGCAAGGGGCAAGATGAAAAGAAAGTTCCGGTGAATTGCTTAACATGATTCTCTTTTATCTCAGCATGTTAAAGTATGGGCCCTTTTGTTTGGTCAACTTGTCGGGCTCAGGTGGTCTGAAATTATTCCGGCCATTCCTGCCGCGGCCGGCGGCGAGAGGAAGGAGGACCCTTTCCAGGTCCAGGGGGTCTTGAGTCCTCCGTCTGTCAGCCTGAGCAATTAACCGAAATTAGCCTGGTGACGCTCCTGGAATTCCTCCGGAGTGAAACTGTGCTCCTGGGTTCCATAGCACTCCACAGCAAAACTGGCGCATGTGGCTCCCATACGGGCGGCATCCGGGAGTTCCCTGCCGGAGACCAGGCCCTTCAAAAGGCCGGAACGGTAAGAATCACCGGCACCGGTGGGATCTTTTACTTCCCTGGCCTGGACTGAGGGGATGTTTACAGCATCCTTATTTTTTCTGTATATGTTTGAGCCCTGCTCCCCAAGGGTGACGATTATGGAAGCGGTGTAATCCAGCAATTCATCCCCGGAGAGATTGGTAGTTCCTTCGATTAATTGCAGTTCATAGTCATTGGCTATTGTTACACTGGAGCCGCTTATGAGTTCCATCAGCTGATCCTTAGAAAAAACCGGGGTCTGTTGGCCTGGATCAAAGATGAAAGGTATCCCCGCTTCTTTATAGGCCCGGCAGTAGCTGAGCATGTCCTCCATGTTGCCCGGGGAAATAATGGCAATGGTGTCATCCGGATTCCTGTCTTTAACCTGATAAGAGGCCTGGTGTTTCATGGCTCCGGGATTGAAGCCGGTTATCTGATTGTCTGATTTGTCGGTGGTAATGTAGGCCGAGGCAGTCAGTTCATCCTCAATTTTGCGTATACCGTCCAGGGTAATGCCGTGTTTGCTCATCCAGTTCTCATAAGGACCGAAATCTCTGCCTACTGTGGCGAGGATCGTTGCCCTTTCTTCCAGCAGGGCCAGGCTGTAGGCTATGTTTCCCGCTGTACCGCCGAATTTTTCCGTAACACTGTCCAGCAGGAAGCTGACGTTCAAGATATGGATTTTGTCAGGCAGGATATGATCGGCAAATTTACCGGGAAAATCCATGATCCTGTCATAGGCCACTGAACCTGATATTAAGATATTCATTGTATTCTGCGCTCCTGATAGTAAGTTTTTTGTTTGTGATTAATGATAAGGATGGGAGATCCGGTTTCACTGATCACCTCGATATTATCAAGCTGTTTGTTTTTGTCAAATAGGATAACCGGTCTGTTAATCTTTTGTGGTTATTAATGCCGTAATTTCAGTAAGTAAAATATATTACAGTATAGTTTGGCGCAACCCAGATGCGACAAGGGGGCAGATGTGATTATTGATTATGGTTAAGCCTTAATTTTCTAAAAAGATTGACGATTTACTTTTTTCTAAATAAGATTAAGTTAAGTGGGTTTACAAACATAGAAGTGCTTTTAAGTGGCCCTTGGCTCTGAATTTTCCTATAAATGTCGGGTCAGGATCAGACAGCTCCCGGCCTCTCAAAAAATCAGCTGGTAGAGGAAATATGGATCAATCTGATATATCTGATAAAATTTACGTGGAGGGACTCTATAAAATATTCGGGCCTGAACCGGAAAAAGGATTGGATCTGCTTAAGGAAGGCGGGACTAAGGATGAGGTCCAGAAAAAGACCGGAATGACCGTCGGGGTTCAGGATGCCACTTTTTCGGTAAGAGAAGGGGAGATCTTTGTGGTTATGGGGCTTTCCGGATCAGGGAAGTCTACTCTGGTGCGGATGCTGAACCGGCTTATTGTACCGACCAGCGGCAGTGTTATGGTTAACGGCGAGGACGTCATTGCCATGACTGAAAAGCAGCTGGTTGAACTGCGCCGCGGGCATATGGCCATGGTTTTCCAGTCTTTTGCTTTGATGCCTCATCTGAGTGTCCTGGAAAATGTTGCCTTTGGTCTGGAAATAGGGGGCTTTTCCAAAAAAGAGCGGCTGAAGAGATCTGAGGAAGCTCTGGAACAGGTAGGGCTCTCTGCCTACTGTGATGTAACCCCGGCTGAGTTGTCCGGAGGCCAGCAGCAACGGGTGGGGCTGGCCCGGGGGTTGGCGGTTAATCCGGAGATTATGCTCATGGATGAGGCCTTTTCCGCCCTGGATCCTCTGATCAGAACCGAAATGCAGGATGAATTGCTCAAGATTCAGGATCAGCACGCCAGAACAATAATCTTTATCTCCCATGACTTGGATGAGGCCATGCGTATCGGCGACCGGATCGCCATAATGGAGAACGGCGGTATTGTTCAGGTCGGCACTCCGGAAGAGATATTGCAGAAACCCGCCAATGATTATGTCCGGGCCTTCTTCCGGGGAGTTGATCCCACTCATATCCTTAAGCTCAGGGACATAGCCAAACCCGAGGCCGTGGTTCTCCAGGATGACATTTCAGTGGAAGAAGCACTGAAGAAGCTGAAGGATCAAGGGTTGTACTACGGTTGTAAGCTTGATCAAGAAAATAGAGTCTCCGGTATCGTCTCCCGTTCTTCTCTGCAGAATCTGTTGGATAACAAGCCGGATGAAGAAAGAAAAATGGAAGATGCTTTTCTTCGGGGAGTGGTCTCGGTCAAAGAGACTGATTCCATGCAGGAGATACTGCCGGAAGTGGCTTCCAATCCCCATCCCCTGCCTGTTCTGGATGAGGAGGGCCGTTATAAGGGGATGGTTTCTAAAGATATCTTCTTGAACACTCTTCACAGGGACAGGGGAGAGGAGTAGAAAATTCTTGTTTAAATTCGGCTGGCCGGCTGATTGACGGGAAAGACGGATATAAGCCCGGAACCTGCCGGCTAATACAGTAATGAGGTCTATGGTATGGATTTAAGTATCTTGGATTTGGACAAAAAGGTAATCCCTCTTGATAAGTGGGCGGACCAGGCAGTTGACTGGCTGGTGCTGAATTACCGTGAAGTCTTTCAGCTCATTAAATGGCCGGTTGAAAGAACCCTGGAGGGCCTTAATTCAGGACTGTCTTCCCTTCACCCCCTTATCGTCATTGCAATTATAGGTGTTATAGCCTGGCGGGCTGCCGGATATAAGCTGAGCCTGTTTACTATAATCACTTTTATTGTGGTTGGATTACTGGGAATGTGGGCAGATACCATGACTACTCTTGCCATGGTTCTCTGTGCTGTGGTGTTTTGTACAATCATCGGTGTTCCCCTGGGGATATTTGCCGGCCGCAATGATACCTTTGAATCTTTTCTGAGGCCGATACTGGATGCCATGCAGACTACCCCGCCCTTTGTCTACTTGGTTCCGGTAGTTATGCTTTTCAGTGTGGGTACGGTCGCCGGGGTGCTGGCTACTATTATTTTTGCTTTGCCGCCCATAATACGTCTGACCTCTCTGGGAATCAGGCAGGTTCATCCTGAACTGGTGGAAGCGGCTTTGGCCTTCGGAGCCACAAAAAGGCAGGTACTTTATAAAGTACAACTCCCTTTAGCCAGAACTACCATTATGGCCGGCCTCAATCAGACCATCATGATGTCGCTGTCCATGGTGGTGATCGCCGCCTTAATCGGGGCCGGCGGCCTGGGCATGCCTGTAGTCCGGGGACTTAACAACATGGATATAGGTTTGGCGGTTATTGCCGGAATCAGTATTGTTCTCATGGCCATGGTTTTGGATCGGGTTACGCAGGCTCTTGGGAAGAAACAGAATTAGAAGGTTTTGTAAGGGCGAGGCTGAAATACCTTCCCTGTGGTTTAAGTGCCATAAACGTAAGAGACAGAGGAGAAGAAAATGATCAGATTAAATTCCTGCTGGATTTTTTTGATTGCCGCGGTCCTGGCTCTCAGCATTACTACAGGCTGTGGTAATAACGGTAAAAAAGAGGTTATCCAGCCGGCCCGTGCCACTTGGAATACCGGCTATTTTCAGGAGGCCCTGGTCAGGCGGGGGCTTACTCAGCTCGGTTATGAGGTAAAGAAACCCAGGGATCTGCAGAATTCCATTTTCTATCAATCCGTAGCACTTGGAGATGTGGATTACTGGGCCAACGGCTGGTTCCCTCTCCATAACAATCAGCTGCCCGATAATTTTTATGAGACTGCCGATACTTACGGATATATACTAAAGTCCGGCACCCTGCAGGGTTATCTTGTCTCCAAGAGGGATGTGGAGAAATATGATATAAAATCGCTTAATGATTTTAAGAGACCGGAAGTAAAGGAGGCTTTTGATTCCAACGGCGATGGTAAGGCTGATCTGGTCTCCTGTACACCGGGCTGGGGATGTGCAAATACCATAAACCATCATCTCGACGTCTATGGCCTCAGAGAGCATATCAATCCTATAGATGCCACTTATTCGGCAGGGATGGCCCAGGCCATTGCCGATTATAAAAATGATAAGCCGGTTTTCTTTTTTACCTGGGCGCCTAACTGGACCATTGCCAGACTGAAACCGGGAAAGGATGTTATGTGGATCAATGTTCCGGAAATTGTTCCTTCGGAAAATCAAAAAGGATTTGAAGACAGGATGGCGGTTTCCGGAGTGAAAGGTGCGGTGACTGATCCTGTAAAGTTCGGTTTTGTGGTAAGTGATATAAGAATTGCGGCCAATAAGGAGTTTGTGGAAAGTCATCCGGATATAAAGAAGTTTTTCCAGCTTTTCACTCTGCCTTTAAAAGATATAAGCGATCAGAATGACAAGATGAATAAAGGTGAGGATTCCGAGTCTGACATTGAACGCCATGTGGATGAGTGGATCAAGGACAATCAGCAGAAATGGGACGATTGGCTGCAGAAGGCCAGGGCCTTACAGTAATTCAGGAAATGAGGATTGGGTGCTGAAAGAGATATCAAGCCAGTTGCTCCCATTATGATATATATTTTCATCGCTGTTACCTGATCACCGGTGGAGCGTCCCGGTGCTGCTGAAGGTATATTCAGAGTTCCCGTCCCCGGAGATTTTGAGGTTCAAGGGACAAGGGGCAAGGGACAAGATTAAGAGAGGGTTCCGGGGAATTAATTGACATGATTCTCTTTTATCTCAGCATGTTAAAGTATGGGCCCTTTGTTTGGTCCACTTGTCGGGATCAGGTGGACTGAAGTTATGATATTATTTTGGGGTTCACTGTACTCGCTCCATTGCCGTATAATTTTTGATTTCTTCTTTTCCTTCCAGACTTACTGTTTCTTTTTCCGGTATTAAGCCGCTATTATTACTTTCAATTTGGTTTTAGTCGATATATTTTTAGTTATTCATTCTTGGCAGGATTGGGCCAGTATTGAGTTTTTTAACCGCTGGTTGACCTTGAGCGGGGAGCGATTAGTCACGATAAGGTGATGATATGGAAATGTTTTTTGAATCTCCGGAACTGGTCAATGTGATCTGGATAACCGCCGCTTTTATTTTCGGTTTCGGTGCCCGCCAGGCAGGGCTGCCCCCCATGATAGGCTTTCTGTTATCCGGATTTTTTCTTAATTATCTGGGGATTACCAACGGTTCCCTGGCACTTGGGGTGATTGCCGATTTAGGAGTACTGCTCCTTCTCTTCACCATCGGCCTGAAGCTCGACCTGAAGTCCCTTCTTGATCCGGTATGCTGGGCCGGAGCCACAATCCACCTTACCCTCTCCACTTGTTTTTTTGCCCTAATTATAAACGGACTCGGAATATTGGGGGCGGTTCATTTTTTTGAAGGTATGCCTATGGAGGAGGTCCTGTTGGTAGGCTTTGCCGCCGGTTTTTCCAGTACTGTTTTCGCAGTTAAAGTGCTTGAGGCAAGAGGGGAGATGAATGCCCTTCACGGCAGGGTGGCTATCGGCATTCTTATTATGCAGGACATCCTTGCGGTTATCTTTATCACAATCTCCAAAGGGAGCTGGCCTTCTCCCTGGGCCCTGCTGATACCTGTTTTTCTTTTTCTGATCCGGCCGCTGCTAATGTATATTCTGGACCGGTTAGGGCACGGGGAACTCCAGTCCCTGGGCGGTCTTTTTGTGGCGACCGCTCTGGGAGCTACCAGTTTTGAGCTGGTCGGCCTGAAGCCCGATCTCGGCGCCCTGGTGATCGGTGCCCTTATTTCTCACCATCCCCGCTCCTCGGAGCTGTCCAGGTCTCTTTATTCTTTCAAGGATCTTTTTCTTATAGGCTTTTTTTTCAGTATTGGCCTGACCGGTATCCCGGAGATTACTCATATCCTGATTGCCCTGCTGTTTCTTGGCCTTCTGGTAGTCAAGTCAGTCTTTTTCATTGTCCTTCTTACCAGGTTTAAATTACGGGGCAGAACATCCTTTCTTTCCAGTATGGTTTTAAGCAATTATTCGGAATTCGGTCTTATCTGCACCTCCATAGCCTGTGCCAGGGGTATGCTTGATTCTGACTGGCTTATTATCATGGCCCTGGCTCTAACTTTTTCCTTTATCCTTAGCTCCTTCGTAAATAGTCGGGTTCATAATCTTTATAATTATTTTTCCAAGGTTCTCAGTCACCTGGAAACCATGAGCCGTCATCCCGGGGATCTTCCCATTGATCTTGGTGATGCGGAAGTGCTTGTCTTTGGAATGGGGAGAGTTGGTTCCGGAGCCTATGATGCCGCTGATCAGCAGTATGAGGGCCATGTCCTCGGAGTTGATAATAACAAGGAGACGGTCTCTGCTAATCAGATTATGGGAAGAAATGTCATCTGGGGGGATGGGGCAGATTATGATTTCTGGACCGAGGTCCCCATGGGAAAGGTCAGGCTGGTTATGCTCACCATGCCCAATCATAATGCCAATATGTTTGCTCTGCAGGAATTGAAAAGAGCCGGTTTCGAGGGCAAGGTAACCGCAACCGCCGTTTTTGATGATCAGGTCGCCGAGCTTAAAGAGTCCGGAGCTGATGTCGCTTATAATGTGTTGTCCGAGGCCGGCTCGGGTTTTGCCAGGCATGTCTGTCAGACCTTGGGAGATAGCCTGGGCTGTAAGTATAGAGGAGACAGGGAAACCTTTCCTGTTTTGTAGATCGGTTTGAATTAGACGGTGACCCTGTTTCTCCCCGACTTTTTAGCCCGGTAAAGCGCCTGGTCGGCGGCCTTGATAACAGAACCGGCATCAGGATGCATGCTGTTTTTCTCGGCGACCCCGATGCTCACCGTTATCCTGACTGATTTTCCGGGCCGCCTTTTTTTCCTGGGCGGGCTCTTCTTTTTTAATGAGCGGCCCAATCCCCGCAGGGTAAAATCTGTATTTTCAACGGTGTTGCGCAGGGACTCGAGACAGGGCTTGGTCAGCTCCAGTGATTTGCCGGAAAATATAACGGCAAATTCTTCCCCGCCGTACCTGTAAGGCCTGCCGCCCCCGGGCACCCCCTTCAGTTTTGAGGCCACCATCTTCAGTACCTGGTCCCCGACATCATGGCCGAATCGGTCATTGAACTTCTTGAAGTGGTCTATGTCAATCATAGCGATCGTATATTTGTTTCCCAGCCGTACGAGCTGATCGTTCAGGGCCCGCCGTCCCGGAAGGCCGGTAAGTTCGTCAAAATAGGCGAGGCGATAGGATGTTTCCAGTATGGAGCTGATGAAAATCAATGAAGTGCAGGAGAGGAAATAAGTAGCGGTTTCCGGGTTTTCAAAATGATGAATACCCAGATAAAGCATGATAAGGGCCCAGAAAGAGCTGCTTTCCGAGGAGGACTGTCTGAATAGAAAGAGGAGGGCGAAAATTATAAGCGCCAGCAGAAATACCACCGGTACCAGCCCCATGGCAAAGCTTTCCGGATAAGCGGTAAGACCTGCTGACCAGTTTTGGACTGTTAGGGTCAGGGGACTTGCGGGATTCAGATACATGAAGCCCAGGAAACTTAATTCGCCGGCAATCAGAATCCAGCGCAGAATTCCCCAGAAGGTCAGAAGTCCCCGGTCCTTGATCAGTTCCAGAATAACCAGGTTGATCGGTAGTAAAAGAATAATTCCGGGGTCTGAGAGGCCTTCCGCCTTGATCGATTCCCCGTTCCCGGAAACAAGATAATACAGGACTCTCTCGTAGACTCCTATGCAAATTATGGCGAATATGTAGCGGTCCCTGTGAAATCGCCAGCAAAGTGCGGCAGCAGTTATATAGAGAACATATGGGTAAAGTCGGGAGTAGGGCCAAAGGACTTCAGGCAGGGAAGAGTAGATAAAGCCAAGAAAGATGGCGAGAAAAAAAATTCCGTTGGGGACAAAAAGATTTTTTAAAAGCTTAAGAAAACCGGAAGTCATCAGTTGAACCTATCTTGTTAAAAAGTGTGGTAAGTTGATGGCAATTCAGCGGTGTTGTCAGATAATTTCTTTTAGTAATTGGTCCGGAGACGAAGGTCTCGGGTTATGTTATTTTGACTGCAATGTTCCGACCACCTGATCCGGGCAAGTGGACCAAACAAAGGACCCATACTTTAATATGCTGAGATAAAAGAAGATCATGTCAAGTAATTCCCCGGAACTTTCTCTTAATCTTGCCCCTGTTTATTTGTGAAGCGGGATTTCAGATAACCATCCCCTGCAGCTGGGGCAAAAAATAAAAAGGGATTATGGCCCGTAAGCCACAATCCCTTGTCTTGTCTGGGGTGAGCGATGGGATTTGAACCCACGACCTCCGGGGCCACAACCCGGTGCTCTAACCAACTGAGCCACGCTCACCACTGAATACTTGTCAAGCAATCTCTGTATCTATAATAGATTGCGCCTGGATTGGCAAGAAAAAATAGGAACCTTGTGATCAGCCCAGTTTTTCCTTGCAATGCATACAGGTTTTAGCCTGCTGTTTGATTATCTCCGCACAGTAGGGGCATTCTTTTTTGTAGTGGTTTTGCAGGATCGTCAATATGGCTTTGTCCGCCTTCTCTTCAATTTCCTTGTTGGTAAAGGTATGGTTGCGGATCGGGTCAATACAGGCAAAGTCATCCAGCTGGATCAGTAATTCACAGGCCCTTTCCCGTCCGGAGAAATTAGCATTGTCATCAAGTATGAGGGTGAGAACCGGGCTCAGGTCCTGTTTTTCAAGACAGGTTTCTAAAGCTTCGACTGCTTTTATCTCCTCCTGGTAACGCTGGTTTTCTTCCTTCAGCTGTTCAGGGTCCAGGGCACAGCCGGTAAAGGCCTCACTGCTGCCGACCATCATCATCTCACCCCTCTTCTCTCCGGGAAGCTGCATGTGGCGATAGGAGCCAAAATGGCCGTACTGTTCTTCAATATGTTGCCATCCCTTTACGTAAGGAGGGCATTCATTGTTAAGACATATAAACATCACTTCCGATCCCCAGCCCAGACCGTCGCCCACTGGTATTATCGGGGTTTGGCAGCAGGTTAAGCGGCTGTTGCAATAGGGGCAGAAGTGTTCTTCTTCTGCGTACTTCAGACACTGGTTGGTTGATAGCATTATATAATTACTCCGTAGTGTATGATTTTTATTGGTTGTTCCCTGTTAAGGGACGCTGCACCTCTGCCTGAGGCGCTTCATAATTACTGTTTCAGGTAAAACCATAATCATGCCCGGCCCAAAAATAAACAGCCGCCCCGAAGGTAATTATAATAATTATTAAGAGCGTTGAATTCTTCATTGTCTAAGTTAAATGTCCATATTTTTATCTTTTTTGTTCTCTGCAGACCAGACCAACTTGGAGCTACTCCGGATTGTCCGGTGGCGAAATATATTTGAGAATTTATCCCAATTTAACTCAAAGCTTAATTTCAGACAAGCAGCAAAAAATTATGTTCCGTATCTCCACTAAATAAAAGTGATTTTCGGGTTATAATCCTGGCCGGGATCCTGGTACATTGTGAAGTAGATAACAATTTGTCCTGTTACAGGAGTCAGAAGCGCCGGAATACATATCCCTTTGTTTGGCCGTGGCCTGCCGGACTTGCTCTTCTTCCTGCCCGGGAAGAGTCTAAGGGAAAACAAAGGCGGGATTGTTAATTTATCAAGACGATCCATGCACAATTGTACAGGGAAGCCGGAATAAGAACTGAAATAGCTTTGAACTGTCATCATTGCCAGGAGTGGGGCCTGATTTAAAAACAGAGCCGCTAAAAAGGATAATTAAACAGAAAGAGATTGACTTTTTTCATCACCGGTAATAACATCCTCCCATGTTTATTCAATCCCCTGTTTTCAGGTTAATGACAGGGATCAAAAGGTGAATCCCAAGCTTAAAAACTGTTATAATTTCATGAGTAACGATAAAGTCTCCAGATATACCGAAGCAGGCGTTGATTTAGATAAGGCCAATGATTTTGTCAGCAATATTAAGCCGCTGGTTTCATCCACATTCCGCCGGGGTGTCCTTACTGATATAGGGGGATTCGGCGGCCTGTTTGCTTTGGGGAAGGACCGTTATGAGGATCCGATCCTGGTTTCCTCCACTGACGGGGTGGGAACCAAACTTAATATAGCCTCCATGTGCGGACGCCATGATACTATAGGGATCGATCTGGTCGCCATGTGTGTAAACGACATTGTGGTATCCGGGGCCAGGCCTTTGTTTTTTCTTGACTATTTTTCGGTGGGAGAACTTGATACCGAAGTGGCCACCGAAGTGGTTAAAGGTATATCCGAGGGCTGCAAAACAGCCCAGTGTTCCCTGATCGGGGGGGAAACTGCGGAAATGCCCGGTCTTTATAGCCCCGGGGAATACGATATAGCCGGTTTTGTGGTAGGCATAGTTGAGAGGAGTGAGATCATTGACGGTTCCGATACCAAGGTGGGAGACAAGATTATAGGTCTGGCCTCAAGTGGTCTACACAGTAATGGTTATTCCTTGGTGCGCAAGATCTGTTTTGAGGAGCTTGGCCTTTCGGTTGATGATCAGCCGGAAGAGCTGGAAGATACTGTAGGCCGGGAGCTGCTCCGGCCGACCCGGATCTACGTTGAGCCTGTTCTTAATATCTGCAGGCATTTTCCGATACGCGGCTTTGTCCATGTTACCGGCGGCGGCCTGGTGGACAACATTCCGAGAATTCTTCCGAAGTCCTGTAAGGCCGTACTCCATAAAGGGAGCTGGCCGGTCCAGCCGATCTTCGGTTTTCTTCAATCAAAAGGCAACATCCCTGAAGATGAAATGTTCCGGACCTTTAACTGTGGCCTGGGTCTGGCTGTCGTGGTGGATAAAAAGATTGTCCATGATGTTATGCAGCAGTTCAGTGCTCTGGGAGAACAGCCTTATTTAATAGGAGAAATTATGCCCCGCAAGGGGGAGGAAGGACAGGTTTCAATATCCTGATTGTCTTTAATAATAAAATAGAAAACAACTATTTATTCCGTCTGACCTCCGGTATCTGATCTCTCGTCCCCGCAGTCCCTGGTTCCCCCTTTTATTTTGTATACGGCGTGGGGCAGAGCTGCCAAAATCGCCTCCAGATTATCTTTTGCTCCCTTTTCACTGCCCGGCAGATTGATAATAAGAGTGGTTTTTCTGATCCCGGCAACTGCTCTGGAGAGCATGGCATAGGGGGTTTTACTGAGGCTGGTCTGCCGCATGGCTTCAGCGAGGCCGGGGATTTCCTTTTCAATTATCTCCCTGGTGGCCTCCGGGGTCACGTCCCTGGGGCTGACTCCGGTTCCCCCTGTGCTGAGGATGAGATCGATCCGCTCCTTATCAGCCCACTTACAGAGAACATCCTTGATTTCTTCTTTATCGTCGGCCACTACAGAAGAATCAACCACCTGAAAGGATTCCTGTCTCTTCAGCATTTCCGTCAGCCCGGGACCACTGCTATCCACCCTTTGTCCGGCGGCCCCTTTGTCACTTATGGTCAGGACGGCGCAGCGGTATGATTGCTTCATTTTTGTCCTGTTTCCTTATTTTTTCCTTCCGTTGTGATCTTCTCCATTATATGAGCAGGTACCTCTTCGTAATGGGAGAATTCAGTGGTAAAGTATCCCCGGCCCGCAGTAATCGAGGTGAGATCCGGGGTGTATTCCAGAATCTCTGCCATTGGCACCTGGGCCTTTATAATCTCTGAGTTTTTCTCTGAATCCATGCCCAACACTTTGCCACGACGGCTGTTTAAGTCACCGACAATATCACCTACACAGTCCTTGGGGGCAAAAATGGTTACGTTGTTAATAGGTTCAAGCAGGGTAGGGCGGGCCTGTTTGGCTCCTTCTTTAAAAGCTATAGAGCCGGAAATCTGGAAGGCCATTTCCGAAGAATCAACCGGGTGGAAGGAGCCGTCCACCAGCTTAACTTTCAGATCAACAGTAGGGTAGCCCGCCAGAACCCCTTCTTTTGCAGCATTGATAATACCCTGTTCCACGGCTGGAATGTACTGCTTGGGAATGACTCCACCCACGATGTGATCTTCAAATTCAAACCCGCCGCCCCGAGGCAGAGGCTCCATTTCTATCCAGGAGTCGGCAAACTGCCCCCGACCCCCGGACTGTTTCTTGTGTTTGCCCTGGACTCTGGCAGTCCCCTTGATTGTCTCCTTATAAGGGACCTTTGGAGTACTTAAATGCAGATCTACTTTATATTTGCGTTTAATCCTGTCGCAGATTATCTGGAGATGCCGCTGCCCCACTCCGGAAAGGACTGTTTCCCTGGTCTGCTCCTGGCGTTCCACTTTAAGGGTGGGATCTTCAGCCAGTATTTTGGACAGGGAGGTGAAAAGCTTGTCTTCTTCATCCCGGCTGGCGGCTCTTACTGAATAGGACATGGTAGGCTGGATGGGATCGAGACCTTCATAAACCACGGGTGTTTTTTCCGTTGCCAGGGTGTCGCCGGTGGCTGTCTCCTTGAGTTTGGCTGCAGCGGTTATCATTCCAGGCGAGGCGCTTTCCACCGGGATCAGCTCTTTTCCTTCCATAATATATAACTGGCTGCACTTTTCAGTTTTATCCTTACTGGCGTTGTAAAGTGAATCTCCTCTCATGACCCCGGAAAAAGTGCGGAAGATGGAAAGCTTACCGGAAAAGGGATCTTCGGTGGTCTTGAATACCAGGGCGGAAAAGGGGCTGTCCGTGGAGGGCGCGATTTCGACCAGATCTTCTGTTTTGGGGTCTGTCCCTACCTGGGCGGGTCTCTGGTCCGGGGAAGGGAAAAAGTCGTTAATGGCGTTCAGGATAAGTTCTGAGCCGCAATTTTCTGCAGCAGAGCAGGGAACTGCCGGAGACAGATTGCTTTCACGTACTGCTTTGGCCAGACCCTGCAATAGATCGGAGTCGTTAAGTTTGCCATCTTCCAGGAATTTTTCGATGAGTTCATCATCTGTCTCCGCTACCTGTTCCATTAATTCTTCTTGAGCACTGGTCACTGCTTCCATCATGTCTTCCGGGATATCTCCGGTCTTGCAGCTTCCCTCGACATCGAAGAAATAGGCCTTGTTGTTGATAACATCGATTATTCCCTTAAAATTATCCTCGCTTCCTATGGGTAAGTAGCAGACCGCCGGTTCAATGGGAAGCTGTTCTTTGATCTCGGAAATTGTCTTTTCAAAATTGGCCCTTTCCCGGTCCATCTTGTTGATACAGAGTATGGTGGGCAGGCCGTTATCCTTGATATATCCGGCTATTTTCTGGGTCTGATATTTTACCCCCAGCACCGCACCTACGACAAAGACGGCATTGTCAGCCACTCGGCTGGCAAACTTTGTCTCATTGATGAAATTGTCATCACCCGGAGTGTCTATCAGGAAAACCCGGTGCTTTTTCCAGGTATAGTTGTGAAATGCATTGTTGATTGTGTGATTTTTTTCAATTTCTTCCGGTTCAAAATCAAGCACGGATGTTCCTTCATCAACTCTGCCCAGCTTTTTGGTTTTGCCTGAGGTATGCAGAATGGCCTCGGCCAGGGATGTTTTGCCACTTTTGCCGTGTCCTAAAAAAGCGATGTTGCGAACCAGTTCAATATCCTGCATTGACTCCCCTCCCTTACTTTTAATTAAAAATCAGGAAGCACGAATTATCAATTATAGTCATCCCAGCACACCCGATACCTGATTTCTAATTTGTAATTCGAAACTTAAACGGTAAATCATACTATTCAGAATATCATTATAAAGTCAAGTTCATTTGTTGATCAACGTCCCGATTTTTTTCTGTTTGCTGTTCTCTGCCATTGCATTAGAATGAAGAAGAAAGTGGAGAACATGTATTGGAGGTAATTATGCGATTAGTTAAGGCTGAACAGATGCAGTCCCTTGATTCGACCGCCATCAATTATTGCGGTATTCCCGGTGTTGTTTTGATGGAGAATGCCGGGCGTTGTACTGCAGACCTGATAAGAAAGCATTATGGTATATCAGAGGGCAAAAAAGTGGTTATTTTCGCCGGTCCCGGCAATAACGGCGGTGACGGTCTGGTAATAGGTCGCCATCTTTATCAACAGGGGGCTGAAATCGTGGTCTATCTCCTGGCCCCTGAAGAAAAGATCAAGGGTGATGCCCTGATCAATCTTAATATAGTCAAGAAGCTTGCCATTAAGGTCAGGACTGCTTCTTCCGGCCAGGAGGTGGCTGATGAGGATATCAGCGGAGCTCATCTGCTGATTGACGCCTTGTTCGGCACCGGTCTGAAGAGGGAAGTGGAGGGTCATTTTGCCGAGGTAATAGAACTTATTAACCGTATCCCTTTACCTGTAGTTTCTGTGGACATGCCTTCCGGCCTGGACAGTGATAAGGGGACTGTGCTGGGATCTTGTGTTGAGGCTGATTTAACCGCCACTTATGGAATGGCCAAACCCGGGCAGTTCAGTTATCCTGGCCGCAGCTACACCGGCAGGCTGGAAGTCGTGGATATAGGTATCCCTCCGGAAGTGGTAAAAGAAAGTCCGCTTTTCTGTGAGTTGCTCGATCCGCCTGCTATCCGGGGGATGTGCCCTGACCGTTATCCCTGGGGACATAAGGGTAGCTATGGTCATCTCCTTGTTGTCGCCGGCTCCACCGGTAAAACAGGGGCTGCCATTTTAACTGCCAGAGGGGCGCTGAGAAGCGGAGCCGGACTGGTGAGCCTCTGCGGGGGCGCGGTGTTGAACACGATATATGAGTCCGCTCTTCTGGAGTCCATGTCTCTCCCTGTAGACGGCTTGGAGAATGGAGCCCCCGGGATTGATGATTATTCAGCAGTTGAAGAAGCTATGGCGGACAGAGATGCTGTTGTCATAGGTCCCGGTATCGGCCAGGAGTCCGGGACCGTCGACCTGGTGTGTAAAATGTATAACGAGGCTGAGTGTCCCTTGGTGATAGATGCAGACGGTTTGAACTGTCTCAGCCGGTCCGGAATGACCCTGAAAAACGAATCGGGATTTCCCAGGATCCTCACCCCTCATCCCGGAGAAATGGCCAGGCTTGCCGGTCTCACCACCAGGGAGGTGCAGGAGGACAGGATGGAAATCGCCCGGCAATTTACACAGTCTAATCAGGTCCATTTGATTCTGAAAGGAGCTGCAACAGTGGTGGCTGCACCTGATGGGCAGGTTGCCCTTAATTCTACTGGTAATCCCGGCCTGGCTACCGGTGGCACCGGTGACGTGCTTTCCGGCATCATCGGAGGCTTCCTTGCTCAGGGGCTTTTTCCATGGCGGGCCGCCTGTCTCGGTGTTTTCTCCCACGGCCTGGCCGGTGATATGCTGGCTGAGAACTGTAGTCGGGGTTTTCTGGCTACCGAGGTTGCTGATTTTCTACCCCTGGCTCTGGAAAAGATCAGAGAGGATAAAACTTTTTAATTAATATTTTTTAGATTAACATAAAGAAATTAACCAAAATACATAATTCCCAATAGGAGGATATATGCTGAAGGTGAGAGATGTTATGACCACGGATGTTATCTCTGTTAAGGATGACATGTCTGTCAAAAAATTAGCTGAAGTTTTATTTGAAAACCGGATAAACGGGGTTCCGGTGATGGATAAAGACAACTGCCTGATAGGGGTAGTCACGGAAAGGGACATCATAGATCAGACCAAGAAGTTTCATATCCCTACTGTTATTACCTTCCTTGATTCGGTGTTTATGTTTGACAAGGGCAAAAAAGTAGAGAAAGAGATTCAGAAAATGACCGGAACCACTGTCCAGGATATATGCACCAAAGATCCCGTAACCCTGTCTCCGGACACCGGGCTGGATGAGGCGGCAACAGTTATGGCGGATAAGATGGTTTATACCCTGCCGGTTATTGAAGACGGCAATCTGGTTGGAATCATAGGTAAACATGACATCCTTAAAAGTATTACCAAGGCATATCAGTAAGTTCAGAACTCCTGACCCCGGAGATTTTAAGGCTCAAGGGACAAGGAAACAGGTTCAAGGGGCAAGGGGCAAGGGGCAAGATTAAAAGAAAGTTCCGGGGAATTACTTGACATGATTTTCTTTTATCTCAGCATGTTAAAGTATGGGCTCTTTTGTTTGGTCAACTTGTCGGGATCAGGTGGTCTGAAGTTAAGCTGAAAGTGTCCGGGGCGGGGAGGATGGTTTTTGTGATTAATGATGACAGGGGTGGTCCCCTACAGGTAGATCGGAGTAAAGATTGCCCTGAACCGGATGTCGATGAGGTACTAAAAGATAGTGGAAAATATAGTTGCTTAATTTGTCACTAAGGGCGGGAGCACATATACTACCATCAGGAAAGAGGCCGCAGCTATTACCATGTAGGGAATAAGCCGCTTTATGATCGGTTTATTAAAGTCGATTATATTGATGCAGATAACCACGGTTATCAGGGAAATTGCCGGAATTGGAAGAAGCCGCTGTAGCTCCTGCCAGGGATTACCGTCTTTATAAATGGTCCAGTATATTGAACCAAAAGAAATCAGAGTGACAAAGAATAAACTGATTTCCAGGATTATATTGACGATCAGGCGGATTATTCCCAGGATAAAAGAATTTCTTAGAAAAAGTGTGGCGATGACCAGGATCAGAGCAGGTGAGATGGTATAAACAAGAATCGGCAGGTTCTTGGCCGCCAGAGAGTCAACCAGGGTCTGGTAATAGGGACTGAGGTCCAGCTGATTAAATTTGGCCAGGCCTAACAGCGCTCCCAGTATGATCAGGTGCTTCCACATGATATGCCGGAGACCCCTTTGCTAAGAGATGAATCCGATTGCCCGGTCGACTTTGTGCAGAAGGGCAAATCCCATTCCTTTTTTATCCAGCCGGCCCGCCTGGACTATGGCATCAAAGACATCATCGGTCTCCTGAGGCCGGGTGACAATGATAATCACTTCTTTTTCGGGTCTGATCAACCACTTACTGAGTCCCAGCTTTTCGCGAACCCCGCGGCCCCTGGCATAGTATATGGTCGCCCCCTCAGCACCGGCTTCAAGAGCCGCATCTACAACTTTGTCCGCCTCACCCCGCTGGACAATGCAGGTAATCATGTTTAATGAATCTTTTGTGCTCATATATTTACCCTTAAAAGTATAAAAGAGGGGGGAGCCCCGCCTCCCGTGTGTTTACCCGTTGCAGAAACAGGCATTGTATCACCGGGAGACCGGGCTCCCAAGGTAGCGCCTAATAGTTAAAGTATCAGGACTCTACCCCCCCTTCTTATAAAAAGAGCTGCTATATCCTTAGAGTATGGATACAGTTATTACTCTTCTGGTTCCAGGGCCTTGGCCATGTTAACCAGATTCTTCCAGCTTCTCTGCACATCTTTCTGGGAGGTACCCATCAGTTCGTCAGCGTGCTCCGGATTGGTTATTTTAAGAGCCCGGTAGCGGTTTTCCGCCATGGCATAGTCCTCGAAAGGAATAGATGGCTCTTTGCTGTCTATGTGCAGAGGGTTCTTTCCCTGATCGTCCAGCTCCGGGTTGTAGCGATAAAGGGGCCAGTGGCCGCATTCCACCGCTTTTTTCTGCTGCTTGAGTCCCAGGGCGAGATTAAGCCCATGGTTAATACAGTGAGTATAGGCTATGATCAAAGAAGGCCCGTCATATGCTTCAGCCTCGGCAAAAGCCTTCACAGCCTGGCCGGGATTTGCCCCCATGGCCACCTTGGCAACATAGACATTACCGTATGTTGCAAATATCATGCCCATATCCTTCTTGGGTAGTTTTTTACCGCTGGATGCGAACTGGGCGGTAGCCGCCCGGGGCGTAGATTTAGACATCTGGCCGCCGGTGTTGGAGTAAACCTCGGTATCCAGAACCAGAACATTGACGTTTTCCCCTGAAGCCAGGACGTGATCCAGGCCGCCATAGCCGATATCATAAGCCCAGCCGTCACCGCCTACGATCCAGACGGATTTTTTGACCAGATAGTCGGCAACATTCAGTAGCCGTTTGGCGATGATCTTGTCACTGTCTTCGATTTTTTTCTTGAGCTTGGCAACCCGGTCCCGCTGGGCATCAATCTCCTGCTGGTTATTTTGGGATGCGTTCAGGATATCATCCGCCATTTTCCGGGTAACTCCGATCTTGGCTGAGGTTGCCTCTTCCAGAAGTTCTTTGGCCTGCCTGCTGAGCTTGTTCACAGTCTGGCGCATACCAAGACCGAATTCGGCGTTATCTTCGAACAGGGAGTTCGACCATACCGGACCCCGGCCCTCGGCGTTCGTACAATAGGGCGTGGTGGGCAGGTTGCCGCCGTAGATTGAAGAGCAGCCGGTGGCATTGGCTACCATCATCCGGTCTCCAAACATCTGGGTAGCCAGTTTTATGTAGGGTGTTTCCCCGCAGCCCGGGCAGGCTCCGGAAAATTCAAACAGCGGTCTGAGCAGCTGGCTGCCTTTGACTGTAGCCGGATTGACTTCAGATGCCTCCATCTCGGGAAGATCCAGAAAATACTTCACATTTTTCTTTTCGGTTTTGCGGGTATCTTCGGTATTCTTTCTCATCTCCAGGGCCTTGGTTTTAGCCGGGCAGACGTCGACGCAGAGGCTGCAGCCGCAGCAGTCCTCGGTAAAGACCTGGACAATGGTTTTTCGCCCCTTATACTCCTTGCCGGTGGCATCAGTCACCTTCAGGCTCTTGGGCGGTCTTTTCAGATCTTTTTCCTCCACTATCTTCAGTCTGATGGAGGCATGCGGACAGACCAGGGAACAGCGGCCGCACTGGATACAGTTCTCCGGAATCCATTCAGGTACATTTACAGCCACGTTTCTTTTCTCCCACTGGGTAGTGCCTGTGGGCCAGGTTCCGTCTGCCGGGATCTGGGAAACCTTGAGGAGATGTCCCTTGCCTTCGATCATCCTGGCAGTGATATTCTTGACAAAGTCCGGGGCCTCATCCGAAACAACGGACGGTTTCTGGTGGCCGCTTACCTTTTTGGGAACCTTGACTTCCTGAATATTATTGACCGCGGCATCCACTGCCTCAAAGTTCATCTGGACGACTTTCTCGCCCTTCTTGCCGTAGGTCTTCTTGATGGCATCCTTGATGTCTTTGATCGCCTCTTCCTTGCTGATAATCCCGGAAATCAGGAAGAAGGCGGTCTGCATGATCATGTTGATCCGACCGCCAAGGCCAATGGCCTCGGCCAAGGAAATGGCATCTATGATGTAGAACTTGGCATTCTTGTCGATTAACTGCTTCTGGACCTGAGCCGGGTGGTGCTTCCAGACTTCATCCTTGCCGTAACTGGTGGTTAGCAGGAAGGTGCCGCCCTCCTCCAGGTTGGAGAGCATGTCGTACTTATCCAGAAAAGTAAAGTTGTGGCAGGCGATGAAGTTGGCCTTGTTGATCAGGTAAGGGGCCAGGACCTGGTTCTTGCCGAAACGGAGATGGCTTGTGGTAACCGATCCTGATTTTTTGGAGTCGTAGACGAAATAGCCCTGGGCTTCATTGTCGGTTTCCGAACCGATAATCTTGATGCTGTTCTTATTGGCGCCCACAGTTCCGTCTGAACCGAGCCCGAAAAACATGGCCCGGAAAACGTCCTCGCTTTCAATGTCGAAGTCCGGATCGTAATCAAGGCTGGTGAAGGCGATATCATCATCCGGGCCCACGCAGAAGTGGTTTTTGGGTGACCAGGCTTTCATATTGTCAAATACCGCCTTGACCATGGCCGGCGTGAATTCGGCTGAACCCAGGCCGTAACGTCCGGAATACATGGCGGGCTGTTCCAGAATACGGGAAGATTCCACTGCTTCACCTACTGCAGAACGGACATCGAGGTAGAGCGGTTCCCCGGGAGATCCAGGTTCCTTGGTGCGGTCGAGAACGGTTATTCTCTTGACCGTTGCCGGCATGGCATTGACCATGGCCTTTGCGTCAAATGGTCTGTACAGGCGGACAATAACCATGCCTACTTTCTGACCCTGGGAGATGAGATGATCAATTGTGATTGATGTGGTTTCTGATCCGGATCCCATCATCACGACAATATCTTCGGCGTCAGGAGCGCCGTGATAGTCAAAAAGGTTGTATCTGCGGCCGGTAAGTTCGGCAAACTTGTCCATGGTTTCGGCGACAATGCCGGGAGTGGCCTCGTAGTACTTGTTAACAGTTTCCCGACCGGTGAAATAGACATCAGGGTTCTGGGCAGTTCCCCTCATCCTTGGATTATCCGGGGTCAGGCCGCGTTTGCGATGCTCGATTACCAGATCTTCATCGATCATCTCCCGCATATCATCCTCACTTAGCTGTTCCACCTTCTGGATTTCGTGGGAGGTCCGGAAGCCGTCAAAGAAGTGCATGAAAGGGATCCGTGATTTCAGGGCGGCCTGGGTGGAAATCAGGGCCATGTCCTGGGCTTCCTGGACATTCTGGGAGCAGAGCATGGCCCAGCCGGTCTGCCGGGCCGCCATAACATCACTGTGGTCTCCAAAGATAGACAGACCCTGCGCTGCCAGTGAGCGGGCAGTGATGTGAAAAACCGTGGGGGTCAGCTCTCCTGCTATCTTGTACATATTGGGTATCATGAGGAGAAGACCCTGAGATGCGGTAAAGGTGGTGCAGACCGAACCGGTGGTTAAAGAACCGTGCAGGGAGCCGGCAACTCCGCCCTCGGACTGCATCTGTGAGACCTGCGGCACTGAACCCCAGATATTCTTCTGACCGGCGGCTGCCTTGGAGTCTGCTTCGGCGGCCATGGGCGAAGATGGGGTTATAGGATAGATGGTTATAATCTCGCTTGTAGAGTAAGCCACATGAGTGCAGGCCTGGTTGCCGTCAATGGTGTTAATTTTCCGGGACATAAACCCTCCTTCTTTTACTTCAGGTTGATATTATTTATGTAGATACTGTAAAATTGGTTATAGACTTGCTTGGGTAAGATATCTCCTTTTACACTGGTCGGTCATGGACTCTGAGAGGCGTAGTATAAATCCGGTTCTTATCTTAACAACCTTAAACTGACAACCTTAACTGCATAGTTTCATGACCTGTAGATAAAATAAATCGATATTTTAATCAAAAACAACAATTAGTGCCACTATTTCCTGCTTGAAAATTGTCAAAAGTACTTTCTTTTCATTTATTCATTGAGACCGGCTGGAACAGGGTGCTGACCGGCGGCCTCCCGGGCAAGGATGATCTGAAGGCCATGGACAGGGCGGATGCGGTCATTCTTCCCCAGGGTTGCAGGAAAGAGTTGTACCTGCAGGCCAGAGAACGCTGCAGGCATGTCTTTCCCGATTATGAGGTCCGGTTTCGCTACCCCGGCAAAACCGGACAGGCCCGTCTCTTTAACGAGCTTTTGGCCACCTGTCCGGAACAGATGGTCCTGGAGGGAACTCCTGATCATTTTCTTGACCGTATTCCTTATCCTTATCCTTTTGTCTTGAAAGGGGCCTGGGGAGGAGAAGGCAACAGCGTTATTTTAATAAGCAATTCCGGGGAATTTGCAGTAAATCGGGACAGGATTGGCAGCTGGCTGGAAAACGGTGGCTGCCTGGTTCAACAATACATCCCCGCAGGCGGCAGGAGTCTGCGGGTGGTGGTGGTTGGTGAGAGATTTTATCCCTATTGGCGGATTAATCTGAGGGGAGGATTCTATTCAAATCTGTCTCGAGGCGCCGTGATCTGCAGTAACTCCTGGAAAAGGCTGCAGAGTAAGGCCATAGAAGAACTCCATCCTTTCTGCCGGACCACCGGGATAAATCTGGCGGGTTTTGACTTTCTCTTCTCGGCAGAAGAGAAAGACCCCCGGCCTCTTTTTCTGGAAATCAATTACTGTTTCCGTACCCGGGGGCTGGGTGGTCCGGACTTTTTCCTGCGACTGCTGGAAAAAGGGGTCAGGGAATGGCTTGCCGGTCTGTTTTGAAAATTTTTTCTTAAGCGACATTATGGATGTGGACTACCCCGGCGATTTCGTCTCTTTTTATTTTGCGCGGAACCAAGCCGCTTGCCATAAAGGCGGTACACTTTTTACGCTTTTCAAAAGGGCAGTCGGCAATATTCCAGCAGGGGGTATAGAGAAGCAGTTTTTTGAGGGCTGCTATGCTCATGCTGTTTTCATGGATCATTCTTCTCAGGCAGTTAATCCAGTCGATGTCGTCGGCATTAAAGTAACGCCATTTGCCCTTGCGTATGGGCTTGATCAAACCCTCCTGCTCATATATGCGCAGAGTCCGGGGATGTACTTCCAGCATTTCCGCTGCAACGCTTATGGTGAATACTGCTTTATCTTTATCTAACATGGCAGGTTCTCCCTATGTCTTGAAGGTTATCCTGAATATTTTACCTGACCATTTTGATCAGTGACCGCCATGGCTTTCAAAGGCCTTGCCGAAAAATCTCTCCCCAAGTGTAAAGGCTGCACCTATAAGGCCGATTCCGGCTACTACCACCAGCAATTCAGCTA
>JBKHJR010000044.1:0-23833 GCA_046537975.1 Desulfurivibrionaceae bacterium | reverse complement strand
GTTCAGCAATATGGAAGCCACTCAGGACATGGCTGACAACCTCCAGGAGATGCTGGATTACCAGAAATCAGGCAATAATCTGCAGCTGCTTAACCTAATTGATAAGGACGTGGCAGTGGCCGGCAATCAGATCGGGGTCTCCGCGGAAAATAGAGGACGGGGAGAATTTGTCTTAGACGACTCGGCTGCCGCCTGTAAGGTTAACATCTATGATGAGGGGGGTAATCCAGTCAAGAGCCTTGATAAAGGCCACCTTGACCCGGGGCGTCACGATGTAGGCTGGGACGGTACCGATGCCAGGGGAGAAGAGGTGCCCACCGGTGAGTATCATTATGAAGTCAAGGCCAATGATGCTAAGGGTAATTCCTTAGAAACTGACACGTATGGCATAGGCCGGGTTACGGGAGTTGATTTTAACGGTGATAATCAGGAACTGACCATCGATAAGCATGTAACGACCAGTGCGGATAAGATAAATAAGGTCTTATAAAGGTTAAGGGTTAGCCCTGAAACCAAGTACCTAAAATTAAAGTTAAAGGGAGATTAAAATGGGGATTTCCAGTTCTCTGTATTCAAGTATAAGCGGCCTGCAGACCATGGGCGAGAGCATGAGTGTTTTGGGGGATAACGTCTCCAATGGTAACACCACGGCCTTTAAAAAGAGCCGCACCGCTTTCGAAAGTGTGTTGAGTCAGTCTGTGGCTACAGCTTCCGGGTCAGCCCAGGTAGGCCGGGGAACCACCTTGAGCACTATTGATAATACCTTTGCCCAGGGCTCTTTTGAAAGTTCGGACAACCCCATTGATATGGCCATCGGCGGCAAGGGATTCTTTATGCAGCGCTCCCCGGATAACAGTGAAGCGGACCAGTTTACCAGGGCAGGTAAGTTCAATTTCGATCAGGAGGGTAATGTGGTTGATCCCAGCGGCAACTTTGTCCAGGGCTGGAAGATAGACGAGAGCACCGACGAGCGTTCCGGGACCATCGGGGATATGGCTATAGATAAGACCACCGCTCCGGTAGCCACCCAGCAGGCGGAGGTTATTACCAACCTGGATTCCCGCAAAAATAACGAGACCAACGAGGCCAGGCTCTTTGACTCCTGGAACGGTACCAATGCCGCCGGAGTCAATCCCTCCGATCCCATTGACTCTGAGCGTTACGACTATACCACTTCTATAAAGGTCTATGATAGCAAGGGGGCCTCCCACGATGTTTCCGTGTACTTTGACCGGACGACCGAGGACAATAAGTGGGAGTTCCTGGTAGGCACTGACCCCAGTGATGACAAAAGGGTCCTTTCCGAAGAGGAGAAGCAGACCTATGCCCCGGATGAGCGTTACAACTATGAAAAACACAAGGGGGCCGGGGCCCTGATGTACGGTGAACTCCAGTTCGACACCGCAGGCAATATCTCCGAGATGATCGGCTATGACGTGCCTCCGGACGGGGAGGTTAACCCCAGCCGACCGGAGAACCGGAAGGTTCTGGGAGCGACCGATTCCTATTACTCCTTTGAGACCAATTTCACCGGCTCTGATACGAACCAGAAAATTGATCTCAACCTGGGGGCCCAGTTTGAAGGGGAGTTAAGTTCCATCAAACAGGTCCTGGTCAGCGACAAAGGGGCCCTGAACGGTGACGGCAGTAACGCGGATTATATAACCCCTGAGACCAGGTGGGCTGATGTCTACGACAGCAACGGCGATCAGCTGACCGGTGATGGAACTGATGGCAGTGACGAAATTACGGTCATAGGCTATAACCATGACGGCCAGAAGGTAGAAGCCAGTTATACAGTCAATGACGATGACAAGGTCCAGGACTTCCTGGATGAACTGGACACCGCATTCGGTTCTACCGCAACCATAGACGGCCGGGGCCGTCTCAAGATGATAGATGATGTCGCCGGGGACAGCGGTATGCATGTCAAAAGCGTAAGTTATACTGATGGTACTGATCCCGTTGATGCCAATCCCTTTGGCAAGGGGGATATCCCCGTAAACATAACCACTCCCAAGAAGAAGATCTTCTCCCAGGACCAGGCCTTGACCGGAGAAGGCGACTCCCCCCCCGTTAGCGCTGACACTTCCTGGGACAATGTCTATGATGCCGATGAGGAGGCGGTTAGTAACGGTGATGAATTTACCTTTGTGGGCACCAGCAGCGACGGGACTACCGTAGACGATACATTTACAGTGGCTACTGATGATAATACTGCAGATACTTACAATACTGGTACAGTTCAGGACCTCTTAGATTGGCTGGAGGGCAAGTTCAACGCCGATGCCGAGATAGACGGGGCCGGCCGCCTGGAGCTCACCGACCGGGTGGCTGATGAAGTGGATGGTTATGAGAGTAGTCTGGAAATTTCAAACGCCAGTGAAGTCACTACTGGTACTGCCAACCCCTGGGGTCTTGGGACTGATGACACTACCGGCTCCTTCTTGGAACTGGCCCCGGATATCAGCGGTGAGGACGGCAGCCTGATGGGAGACCGGGTCAGTGCCGGTTTTGAGCCGGAGGCCCGGGCCACCACCCAGTATGCCAGCAGCTCCACCACCATTTTCCAGGATCAGGACGGTTTTGCCTCCGGTTCTCTGGAAGATGTCTCGGCTGATACCGACGGGGTCATAACCGGCCATTACTCCAACGGCCAGGTCCTGGAGAAAGCCCAGGTGGCTCTGGCTGATTTTGCCAGCCTTTCCGGTCTGAAAAAGGAAGGCGGCAATGTCTACACCGAAACCACTGATTCCGGGGCCCCCTTAACCGGGGCCCCCGGGGCCAACGGCCTGGGGACCATCAGCCCCAACTCTATAGAACAGTCCAATGTTGATCTGGGCGAGGAGTTCGTCAAGCTGATTACCACTCAGAGGGGATTTCAGGCCAACTCCAAGATCGTCACCACCACTGACGAGATGTTAAACACCCTGATCAGCATGAAGAGGTAGGGAACCGGGGAATCATGAATGATGGCTGTAGGTTTTCAGGGACTTAGGCGTTCAACTACCCTAAGTCCCTAAAAGCCTAAAAAGCTTAACCGCTAAAAAACAGGGCAAGCTAAGCAAATATCTCATCAAAGATTTTAAAAGCGGCCTCCACCACCGGGGTGTCTTCTGCCAGCTCCAGATAGGACTTCCCGCTTATCTCCTGGTTTACCAGGTCGTCACTGGCGGGCAGGATCCCGGCCAGGCTGAGATTGCTTTCTTCCACTGCTTCCCGGATCTTCTGCTGTAATTCCGGGCTTAGGTTTTGGGGAGCCCGGTTGACGATCAGGTGCTGCTTTTCTATTTCCAGTCCCAGGGGCCCGGTGAGATCAGCTATTCTCTTGGCGGTCATGATCCCCCGGGCCGAGGGATCGGAGAGGATGAGAAAGTAGTCGACATGGCGCAGATTCATTCGGCTTAAGTGCTCCATGCCGGCCTCATTGTCCACCATAATGTAGCGGTAGTTGCCGGCCAGATGATCCATGGTCATGGCCAGGAACTGGTTGGCGGAGCAGTAGCAGCCCGGTCCGTCCGGCTGCCCCATGACCAGCATATCAAAACCCTTCTCTTCAATAATGGCCTGCTGGGTATTCATTTCCATGAACTGGTCCCGGGTCATCCCCGGCGGCATGTCTCCCTTCAGTTCCCGCCGGATTTCACCGATGGTTTTGCCCACTTCCAGATCAAGGAGTTCATTGAGGTTGCTGTTGGAATCGGCATCAACGGCCAGCACCGGGGCCATATCTCTGCTTGTCAGGTATTTGAGGAGTAGAGCGGCCGTGGTGGTTTTGCCGGTTCCGCCTTTTCCGGCCAGTGCGATAATTTTTGGTTCCATATTTCGGGTTCTTTATCCTTGTTCATAATTTCTGGTTTTTAGATTCTTTTCAAATATACCTTTATCTGTTTTCTCTTGCAAGTTGATGTTGACTTGGTATTATTACCAGCTTTATGTAATTATGAGAGCAAAATAGGGCTACTCAACACCACAGAACCAAAATCCGGGAGCTGGAAAGTTGGACTATAAAAAGACCCTGAATCTGCCCAGTACCAAATTTAAAATGAAGGCCAACCTCTCCCAGAGGGAACCGCAGATGGTCAAGGAGTGGGAGAAGCAGAATCTCTATGGCCGCCTGGAGGAAGAACACCGGGGCAGGCCCATCTACCTTCTCCACGACGGTCCGCCTTACGCCAACGGCAACATCCATCTGGGCACGGTATTTAACAAGGTGCTGAAGGATATCATTCTGAAATCCAGGAGAATGGCGGGCTTCCACTGTCCTTATATACCAGGCTGGGACTGCCATGGTCTCCCCATTGAACACAACGTGGATGTTGAACTGGGAGACAAAAAGAAGGATATCCCCAAGCTTTCTTTCCGGGAGGCCTGCCGCAAGTATGCCCGGAAATGGGTAAAGAAACAGAAAGAGGAGTTCACCCGTCTCGGCGTATTGGGGGACTGGGATAATCCCTACCTGACCATAAGCTACGATTATGAGGCCACAATCGCCCGGGAGTTCAACCGCTTTCTGGAATCCGGATCTGTAGTGCGTCACCGGAAGCCCGTGCACTGGTGCCCTTCCTGTGTTACCGCCCTGGCTGAAGCCGAAGTTGAGTATGGTGACCATACCTCTCCGTCCATTTATGTCAAGTTCCCTTTTGAAGAACCCCCCGAGGATGTTGTCCCGGAGCTGAAAGGGGAAAAAGTTTCGGCGGTCATCTGGACCACTACTCCCTGGACCATCCCGGCTAATCTGGCAGTAGCCTTTCATCCTTTGTTCCGGTACTCCGCTGTTAAGACCGGAGATGAAATCCTGGTCCTGGCCTCTGAGCTGGTGGAATCGGTTATGCAGGCCTGCGGCCTGACGGACTATAAGACTGTGGCCACCTTCAGTGCCTCCTCCCTGGAGGGGCGTCACCTTTTACATCCCCTGTTTGACCGAAAATCCAAGATCGTTCTGGCTGATTACGTGACTCTGGAAAGCGGAACCGGCTGTGTCCATACCGCCCCCGGCCACGGCAGTGACGATTACCAGACCGGTCTGCGTTACGGGCTGGAAGCGTTTTCCCCGGTTGATGACAACGGCAGGTTTACAGAGGAAGCCGGTCCTTATCAGGGCCTGGCCACCCATGAGGCCAATGAGCCGATCTGTAATGATCTGAAAAGCAAAGGCCTGCTTTTGGCCGCCCATGAGATGAATCACAGTTATCCCCACTGCTGGCGCTGCAAGAAACCGGTGATCTTCCGGGCCACCAGGCAGTGGTTTATCTCCATGGAGAAAAACGGGCTGCGCGCCCGGGCTCTGGAGGCGATTAAAAAGGTGACCTGGACCCCTGCCTGGGGAATGGAGAGGATCTACGGCATGGTGGAATCCCGGCCTGATTGGTGCCTGTCCCGGCAGCGCGCCTGGGGAGTACCCCTGACTGCGATTATATGCCGGGACTGCGGTGCGGTGTGCAATAACGACAGGATAAACGGAAAGATTGATGAACTCTTCCGGAAAGAGGGGGCTGATGCCTGGTTTTCCCGGCCGGTGGAGGACTTCGTTGAATCCGGGATCGTCTGCCCCGAATGTGGTTCTGCTGAATTTGACAAGGAGGAAGACATCCTGGATGTCTGGTTTGATTCCGGGGTCAGTTATGCCGCTGTCCTGGAGGAGCGGGGACTGCCCGTTCCGGCTGATCTTTATCTGGAGGGCAGTGATCAACACCGGGGCTGGTTTCAGAGTTCCCTGCTCGCTGCGGTGGGAACCCGCTCCCTGGCCCCTTACAAAGGGGTTCTCACCCACGGCTTTGTAGTGGACGGCCAGGGCAAAAAGATGTCCAAGAGCCTGGGCAATGTCATTGCTCCGTCTGAGATCATCAAGGAACACGGGGCTGAGATGCTGCGGCTCTGGGTCTCATCCGAAGACTACCGGGGAGATATCAAGATTTCCGATGAGATCCTGAAACGCCTTTCCGAGGCCTATCGCAAGATAAGAAATACCATACGCTATATGCTGGGCAATCTTGGTGATTTTGTTCCGGCGGAGAATCAGGTGGCGGTCTCTGAGATGGCCGAACTGGACCGCTGGGTGCTGCACAAGTTCGAAGACCTGAAACGCGAAGTTGAAGATGCTTATGATTCCTTCGAATTCCACCGGGTATTTCATCGCCTTTACAACTTCTGTACCGTCACCATGAGTTCCTTCTACCTGGATGTCCAGAAAGACTGCCTCTATGTGGAATTACCCGACAGTAACTCCCGCCGGTCGGCCCAGACCGCGATCAATTTCATCCTCGACGGGCTTCTGCGCCTGATGAGCCCTGTCTTATCTTTCACCGCTTACGAAGCCTGGGACCATCTGCCGGCTGATCCGGACCGGGAGGAAAACGTTTTTTCAGCCAGCTTTCCGCCGTCCCGTGAAAGGTTCCAGGATGAAGAACTGGGCGCCTCCTGGGACAGTCTCCTGAAGGTCAGAGGCGGGATTACCAGAGCCCTGGAAACCGCCCGGCGGGACAAGGTCATCGGACATTCCCTGGAAGCTGAGGTCCGTCTGGCCGCTAAAGGTGAACTGGCCGAGATCCTGGAGGATAAATGGGATCTCCTGGCCCGGATTACCATAGTATCCGCCCTGAGTAAGGCTGACAGCGGAGAGTCCGGAATGGAGGCCTGTGAGGATCTTCCGGAGCTGAGCATAAAAGTCAGCCAGTCCGAGGCCCCCAAATGTGAGCGCTGCTGGATGCGGAGCCCGACCGTGGGGGAAGATCCTGATCATCCGGAGATCTGCAGCCGTTGTTCCTCGGTTATGGCCGGGTTGGAGGAGGAAAGCTCTTAAATTATGGCCTTTTTCTTGACCATACTGGCTGTGGTACTGGCAGATCAGCTTTCCAAGTGGTGGCTCATGGAGAGTATTTCTCTGCATGAGACGGTAACTGTTATCCCCGGGTTTTTTAATCTCACTCATATCCATAACACCGGCGCGGCTTTTGGCCTTTTTGCCGGTAACGGGGGAGACTGGCGGCTCTGGTTTTTCGGGGTGGTTTCCCTTATCGCCCTGTTGGCCATAATTGTTCTTTACCGTAATTACAGAGATAAGGGGCTCTTCTATGCCCTTTGTCTGGGTCTGATCAGTGGTGGAGCTATCGGTAATCTGATTGATCGTTTCCGTTATGGTTCAGTGGTCGATTTTCTTGATGTTTATATCGGCCCTTATCACTGGCCGGCCTTCAACCTGGCTGATTCAGCGATCTGCCTGGGGGTCGGCCTGTTTATCTGGGCTAATTTTTTTCGTGATACTTGATCTACCAAAATCTTTAAATTCCAAAAGGCATGTCATAATGAAAGAAAGAACAGCTTTTCTTTTTCCGGGGCAGGGATCTCAGTATATCGGCATGGGAGGTGATTTCCTCTCCGGGGACAATCAGGCCCGGGAGTTGATGGATATGGCTGAGGAAATCAGCGGTTTTCCTCTAAGGAGGCTCTGCCTGGAAGGGCCGCTGGAAGAATTGACCAGGACTGTTCATCTTCAGCCCGCCATGACGGTTGTAAATATGATCTGCTATCAGGCCCTGCGGAATGCCGGGGTAGAGGCTGAATATCTGGCCGGGCATTCTTTGGGCGAGTATTCCGCCCTTTATTCCGGGGGGATTCTGAATGCGGAGGATACTCTCAGGCTGGTTACAGAGCGCGGCCGGCTTATGGAAAGGGAGAGCCGCACACAGCCCGGGGCCATGAGTGCCATCGTCAAGCTGGATATCAATTCAGTACGGGAGATCGTAAATCAGGTGGCAAGTGAAGGTACGGTGGTCGTTGCCAACCATAATGCCGAGCAGCAGATCGTGATTTCCGGAGAGGTCAGAGCGGTTGAAGCAGCCTCGGCCCTGGCCGGCCAGAAAGGGGGAAAGGCGGTACCGCTGCCGGTGAGCGGTGCCTGGCACAGTCCACTGGTAGATGGGGCTGTGCCTGATTTCAGGAATTTTATGAACCAACTGGACTTCCAGACCCCCCAAGGCAGTGTTTATTTTAATGTAACCGCGGAAAAAGAGGAAAATCCTGCTGAGATCAGGGAAATTATGGCCCGTCAGTTAAGTTCTCCGGTTAGATGGTATGAAACGATTATCAGTCTCAGGAAACAGGGAGCGGAAAGATTTATAGAGGTTGGACCCAAAAAGGTTCTTACCGGTCTTATGAAAAAGATCCTGTCTCAAGAGCCCGGGATCACCTGTATTCAAGTGGATTCCCCGGAAGGCCTGGAGTCCTTCTCTTCTGGAAGACATTAGTCCATAGAGGCCCTTGGGTCCGGCTTTTATCCGGCCGGAATGCCTCCTTCCGGTCGTTCATGTTGCAGGAAGATCCAGCGGCGGTAAGGGGGAGGAAATCAAACAGGGTAAAAAAAAATATCGCTTAATCATCTCAAGCCGGGATTTTTTTGGTCTTTATTTTTAAGTAAAATTGGAAAGTTCTCAATATATTTTGCGATTGACAGTCTACCATCTCCTTTATAATATATAACCTGCTACTATGATATGATGTGTAAATCATCTGGATTTTACTCCTCATTTAAAGCGTAGAGAAAAACACACCATACAAAGTTGCCTCTTCCACTGCCTTAATATTATCTTACTCACTGAAAAATCTTGTAAAAAGTACTCATGAAAATCAGTACGAAAATATTTTTCGTTTCTCTGGGGATATCCAGCTTCATTCTTATGACGGTGCTCTTTTTTGCTTATAATAATGGGAAAAAAATCCAGACCCGCCAAATACTGAGTCAGCTTCAGTCCATAGCCTCTCATCAGAGCAGCAGAATAGAGGAGATTGTTGATCAGAAACTGGCGGGTTTGAAGCTGGTTGCCAGCAGAACTCAATTGCGGCTGAATCTGGCTGATCACTATAATGATGATCAGCAGTCCCGGCTTGAGAAAGTCGATCGGATCCTGGCTGATGCCAGCTCTTCTATCAAGGAATTCAGGAAAATAAGTGTAATTGGTCCTGAGGGAGACGTGATCGCTTCTTCTGATACCGGGTCCATAGGGAGGAGGTATCCTGGAAAACAGATCTTCCTGCAGGGGCAGAATGAATTTGTTGCCTATTTTTTACACCTTGAGAATGAAGACCGGAAGGTCATGCTCCATCTGGCCGGCCCTCTTGTCCTGGAGGATAAGCTCCTGGGCGTCCTGGTGATTGAGTCCTCTCTTGAGCCGCTAATCTCGGTAATTACCGATTCCACTGGTCTGGGGGAGGCCGGGGAGACTGTGCTGACTGTCAAGGATAAAGAAAGCGGGGAAATATTTATTATGTCCGCCGGTTTTGACCCGGATACCCCCCTTTCAAGGAAGGTTTTTAAAGATACTGGTTACCAGGCAGGCCAGGAACTGTCAGGGGAAAAAACCGGGCTGACCGAGAAGGTTGATTACCGGGGCGTGCCTGTCCTTGCAGTCAGCCACTACCTGGATGATATAGGTCTGGGTATTACGGTAAAAAAAGACAGACAAGAGGCCTATGCCCCGATCAGGGAGCAGCGCCATTTCCTGATTGCCCTGCTGGCAGGGGCCTGCCTGCTGGCCGGCTTTTTATCATTTTACCTGGCCGGAATCCTGACCAGGCAAATCAGACTGGTAACTGAGGCGGCCAAGGCTCTGAGTGAGGGGGATCCGGGAATCCGGGTCCGGGAGATATCAACCGACGAGGCCGGAACTCTGGCCCGGGCCTTCAATAAGATGGCGGATCACCTGACCGCTTATATCGAAGAACAGGAAAAGTCCGTACGGGCATTGCAGGCAAAGGAGAAGAGGTTTAGGGCCCTTCTTGACCAGGCCACCGATGCCATATTCGTCTGTGATATGAAAGGCCGCATAATCGATATCAACAAAGCAGCCTGTAACTCCCTGGGCTATAGCAGGAAGGAACTGCTGCAGATGAATGTTGCTGATGTGGATCCCGATTTTCTCAGGGAGAACCATCCTGCCGAGGTCTGGGGGAAGTTGGACCTTGATTCCACCATCAATATAGAGAGCTTGCATCAGCGTCGGGACGGCACGACATTCCCGGTGGAGATTCATGTCGGCCAGGTTGAACTCGAGGGACAGCAGACCATTCTGGGTGTCGCCCGGGATATAAGTGAGCGCAAGAGAAGAGAGGCGGAACGTCTCCGCCTGGCAACTGCGGTTGAGCAGGGGGCGGACTGTATTGTTATTACCGACCGGGAGGGGGTAATTGAGTATGTCAATCCCAGCTTTGAACGGGCAACCGGTTACAAAAAAGAGGAAGTGGTTGGCACGTCGTTCGGTATCCTCAAGGGCGGAGGGTATGCCGCCTCTTTCTCTAACCGGGAGATATGGGATACGCTTCTGAAAGGGCATTCCTGGAGGGGACGTTTAACAAGCCAGAAAAAGGACGGGACTCCCTTTGAAGAGGAGGTCTCTATCACCCCTGTGCTCAGCCGGTTCGGAGAGATAAGCAGCTATGTAGCGGTTAAGCGGAACATCAGCGATCAGGCCAGCCTTGAACAGCAGCTCCGGCAGTCTCAAAAGATGGAGGCCATTGGTACTCTGGCTGGAGGTATTGCCCATGATTTTAACAACATCCTCAGTGCGATTCTGGGGTATGCCGAGTTGGGCAGAATGGATACAGCGCCGGACAGTAAGCTCAGAAGAGATCTGAATGAAATAGTTAAAGCCGGACATCGGGCCAGGGATCTGGTCAACCAGATTCTAACCTTCAGCAGGAAGTCCGGACGGGATTTAAGTCCGTTGAACATCCATCTTATCTTAAAGGAAGCCCTGAAGCTTTTGCGCTCCTCCATTCCTTCAACTATAGAAATAAGGGAGGATATTGATCCGGATTGCGGTACGGTACTGGGTGATCCTACCCAGTTGCAGCAGGTCATTATGAACCTGTGTACCAATGCCTATCAGGCCATGCGTGAGTCCGGCGGGGTTATGGGGGTGAGGCTCTACTGTGGAGAAACAGAAGGGGAAGAGGCTGAATTAAAGGAGGGATTGGAGCCTGGATCATATGTTGTCCTGGAGGTCAAGGATACGGGTCCGGGAATGTCTCCTGATATTTTGGAAAGAATTTTTGAGCCATACTTTACCACCAAGAAAAAAGGAGAGGGTACTGGTATGGGGCTTTCCGTGGTCCACGGGATTGTCAAAAGCCATGACGGCAACATTACTGTGGATAGCAGTCCGGGGAGGGGGGCGGTTTTCCGGGTATATCTCCCTTTATATGAGGAAAGCCCAAGTTATGATGCCGGGGATGTAGAACCCGGGACACCCCTCCCATCCGGTACGGAAAGGATTCTGGTGGTGGATGATGAGGAAAATGTTGTTCGAATTATGGAGAGGATCTTAACCGGACTGGGATATCAGGTACATGCGGTGACCAGCAGTGAAGAGGCGTTGAGGATTTTCGAAGAGAAGCCGGAACAATTTGATCTGGTGGTAACTGATATGACCATGCCCCATATCATGGGTACGGATCTGGCCGACCGAATGCTGGCTATTAGATCTGATATGCCGATAATCCTCTGCACCGGCTACAATGAGTTGATCAGCAGGGAAGAGGCTTTGTCTCTGGGAATCAGGGAATTTGCCATGAAACCCGTCAGTGAAAAGGAACTTGCTGATCTTGTTCGGAGGGTGCTTGACCAGAAGAACGGGAAAGGGGGGATCCCGGGCTCCCCGGGTTAAATCTATTTAGCTGCTTGACTTTTCCTTGATATCAAATTACTATCACAGGCTTCTTTCATTAATGAATTATTTTACATTTGAGTTTTTTGTGAGCTGGTTATGTTTGATAGTCTCTCTGAGCGCTTAAATAATGTCTTTAAAGATCTCCGTGGCCATGGCAGGCTGACAGAGAAAAATATCAGTGATGCCCTGCGAGAGGTGCGTTTGGCTCTCCTGGAGGCGGATGTCAACTACAAGGTTGTCAAGGATTTTATAGCCGCTGTCAGGGAAAAGGCTGTAGGGACAGAGGTACTGGAAAGCCTGTCCCCGGGGCAGCAGGTAATCAAGATTGTCCATCAGGAGCTGATTGATCTTCTGGGAGGATCAACTGCTCCCCTTAATCTCGATGTTAAGGGCCCGGCCATTATAATGATGGTCGGCCTCCAGGGTTCAGGTAAAACCACATCAGCGGCCAAGCTGGCCAACTTGTTGAGGAAGCAGGGAAGGCAGCCCTATCTGGTTCCGGCTGATATCTACCGGCCGGCAGCAATTGAACAGCTTGATGTGCTGGGCCGGGAAATAGATGTGCCGGTTCATCCTTCCCGGTCTGATCAGGATCCGGTGGCCATATGTCAGAATGCCACCGTCGTAGCCAATCAGATGGGTTATGATACCCTGATTCTGGATACCGCCGGCAGGCTTCATATTAATGAAGAGCTGATGGAGGAATTGACCAGGATCAAGGAAAGAGTTACACCTTCCGACATCCTGTTTGTGGCAGATGCCATGACCGGTCAGGATGCGGTTACTGTTACTGAAAAATTCAATCAGGACCTGGATATTAGCGGTGTCATTCTTACCAAGATGGAAGGCGATGCCCGTGGTGGTGCGGCCCTTTCTATTGCCAGAGTGGCGGAAAGACCGATCAAGTTCGTAGGAACTGGGGAAGGACTGGCCGACTTTGAAGTGTTTCACCCTGATCGCCTCGCTTCCCGCATACTCGGTATGGGCGATGTGCTCAGCCTCATTGAAAGGGCGGAAGAGGTTACCGATCGGGAAAAGGCTGCAAAATTATCCAAAAAGATACAGAAAAGATCATTTACCCTTGAGGATTTTCTGGATCAGATCAGACAGATAAAGAAGATGGGCAGCCTGGAGCAGATTATGGGGATGATACCGGGCCTCAGCGGCATGAAGCAGCTCCAGGGAATGGCTGCCCCGGATGACAAAGAACTGGTAAAGATTGAAGCGATCATCAGTTCCATGACCCCCCAGGAACGACAGAAATATCAGATTTTGAACGGCAACCGCCGGAAAAGAATCGCCAAGGGTAGTGGCACTACCGTGGCGGATGTAAACAAAGTGGTAAAAAGCTATACCGAGATGCTTAAAATGATGGAGAAGATGCACGGCAAAACGGGCAGCAAGACCATGATGAAAGGCGGCAAGAAGAGGAAACGGCCCAAAGGCCTGACTAAAAGATAAAATCGAATAAATCACACTTACTTTTTTGCCCTGGGCAATACTTAATAAGATAACAGGAGGATTATAGAAAAAATGGCTGTTAGAATCAGGCTTAGCAGAAAGGGTAGAAAGAAAAATCCTTTCTACCGGATAGTGGCAGCGGACTCGGAAACGAAAAGGGATGGCAGGTTTCTTGAAATCCTGGGTTATTATGATCCCATGCAGGAACCGGCCGCCATAAAAGTCCATCAGGATAAGTTGCAATACTGGCTGGATCAGGGAGCGCAACCGTCCACCACAGTTAAAAGCCTTATTGCCAAGGTTAAGGGCTCTGAGACCACCGGCTAATAAAGGAGGAACAGGTCGCAGCTCTCTTTCGGATATAGCGAAAAAGCTGTCAGTTTTTTGAACTGTTGAAGGTAAACAGGCGCTATACCACAATCTCTTTTTGGGATATAAGGAAGGGAATATGAAGGAATTGGTCAAGTTCATTGCAACTTCACTTGTTGATCAACCGGATCAGGTTGAAGTCAGTGAAGTGGAGGACGATGATAAGATTGTTGTTGAACTCCGTGTTGCCAAGGAAGATTTGGGAAAAGTGATCGGGAAGCAGGGACGAACCGCCCGTTCAATCCGTTCCCTTTTAAGTGCAGCAGCCGGTAAAGCCAATAAAAGCGCCCGGCTGGATATTCTGGAATAATCAGTTCTGTTCAGAATGATGGTATCATTGTTCCGCCTGTCATTGGGAGACGATGAAGGAATCAGATAATTATGTCCTGATAGGCAGGGTGAGTAAGCCTCATGGAATAAAAGGGGAAGTGAAGATAACTCCTTTCTCCGGTGATCCGGACAAGCTGGCCGGTTACAAGACATTATTTTTGACTTCCGCCGGGAAGAGCGGTCATCTGCAGAAACATCATCTGTTAAAGGTGCGTAATCAAGTTAATTACGCTATTATCTCTTTATCAGGTATAAATAGTCGCGATGAGGCAGAAGAGCTCAGAGGCAGCAGTATCTGGGTGGCCAGGGATGAACTGCCGGTGCTTTCCGAGAGTGAATATTACTGGCATGATTTCATGGGCAAGGATGTTTTTACCCGCCAGGGAAAGTACCTGGGGAAGGTTAGCAATTTGATCAGCAATGGGCCCCATGATGTTCTTGTTATTTCAGGGGCAAGGGGAAGAGAGTATATGATTCCGGTATTTGATGATTTTGTAGAGGATCCGGATAAGGAGAAAGACAGGATCATTGTCTCTCCGCCTGAGGGCTTGCTTGACATAAATGAATGACCCTGGCGCCAGTTTTCCCTGCCGCAGGGAATTGAATGGGAACTGATGCGGTTTAATCTCCTGACCATATTTCCCGATATTTTTGAGTCTTTCCTCCGGGAAGGAATTATTCGCAGGTCCCTGGAGAGCCGCAAGATCGAGGTTGCCTTTACCAATATCCGGGATTTCGCAACCGACCGCCATGCCATGACTGATGACCGGCCATACGGGGGCGGCGAAGGAATGGTTATGAAACCGGAACCCCTGGCCGGGGCAATCCGGCAGGCCAAGTGTCAGCACGAGGAGAGCAGGGTCATACTTCTCAGCCCCCAGGGGCGGCCATACAATCAGGAAATGGCCTCCCGGTTAAGCCGGGAAAAGGGACTGATCCTGATTTGCGGGCGTTATGAAGGGGTTGATGAACGGATAAGGGAATCTTTTGTGGAAGAGGAGATCTCCATAGGTGACTATGTCCTGACCGGCGGGGAGCTGGGGGCCATGGTTATAGTTGATTCGGTAACAAGGCTTCTGCCGGGAGTTCTCGGTTGCAGGGATTCCGCTCTTATGGATACTTTCAGCCGGGGTGGACTGAAATATCCCCAGTATACCAGGCCGAGATCCTTTGAGGGCAAAGAGGTGCCGGAAGTTCTCCTGACCGGGGATCATGTCAGGATAGAGGAATGGCGGTTTATAAAATCGGTTCAGGCGACGAAAAAGAGACGCCCGGATCTCTTTGCCAGGATGAGGTTTTCACTGGAAGAAAAGAAGATACTGAAGAAGCATGGTGAATTATAAATACAGATCTCTGACCCTCGTAGCCCATTTTGATTCCTGTTACCAGGCCAAGTCCCCGAGCCCGGTAATGATGATATGGAACGATAGGCCGAAAGCCAAGTATTGAGCAACATTGGTTTTATGAGATCTGTGAATATAGAATTGGCCCTGGTTCACTATCCAGTTTATAACAAACACAGGGAGGTTGTCGGTTCAGCGGTGACCAACCTGGATATCCATGATATAGCCCGTGCCTGCCGGACTTTCGGGGTAAGCGGATTTTATATTGTCACTCCGTTTTCCGATCAGCAGGAACTGGTGAAAAAAATTGTAGATCATTGGCAGAGCGGACACGGGGCTTCCTGTAATAAGGACCGGCAGGAGGCTTTGACTACAGTGTCAGTCTATGATGATCTCACTTCCCTTTATCGGGATCTGGCTCTTGGCGGAAGGGAAAATTTCGTTCTGGCAACCTGTGCCCGTCCGGGGCAGGGGGAGGTTACCTGTCTGGAGGTCAGGGAGAATCTGGCCCGGCATGATCGCATTCTTCTTCTGTTCGGTACGGCCTGGGGGCTGGCCGACGAGGTTATTGCCAGCGCAGATGCAGTGCTGTCACCGATAAAAGGGCAAACCAGCTATAATCATCTTTCGGTTAGGTCTGCCGTAGCTATTATTCTGGACAGACTGCTTGGTGAAGAAATTCGAGATTATTAAGTTATGAATTAAGTGATTGGCAGCATAATCAGTTCGTAATTCAATCGTAAACCCTAACTTTTAAGAAATTAAAATGAATGCCTTAGAAAAGATAGAAAGAGAAGCCATACGCTACGATCACCCCGATTTCCGGCCCGGAGATACTGTTAAGGTCCATATTCGTATTATTGAAGGGACCAAGGAAAGAATTCAGGTTTTTCAGGGGGTTGTGATTAAAAGACGTCGAGGGGGTATGAGAGCGAGCTTTACGGTCAGAAAGGTTTCCCACGGTGTCGGAGTGGAAAAGTGTTTTGCTACGCATTCTCCCAGGATAGATAAGATTGAACTGGTAACCCGGGGTAAGGTAAGACAGTCCAGACTCTACTATCTCCGTAATCTGCGAGGTAAAGCAGCCAGAATCAAGGAGAAAGGGGTCCGTTAAGCTCTTTGACCGCAGCTCTGAAGGTAATTTATACTGCACTCCGTACGTTGTGGTAAAGTAGTTGATCAATTATCCACTGGTAAGAAACGGTGACTGAATACTCTTTTCGGTATGAAGATAGTCTGTACAGAAAAGGTTGCAGTATTGTAGCCGGAGTAGATGAAGCCGGCAGAGGTCCTTTGGCCGGTCCTGTTATTGCCGGTGCCGTGG
Source organism: Desulfurivibrionaceae bacterium (assembly GCA_046537975.1). Taxonomy (GTDB): domain Bacteria; phylum Desulfobacterota; class Desulfobulbia; order Desulfobulbales; family SURF-16; genus JAWLDV01. Next base: position 7,343 of record JBKHJR010000044.1, on the reverse strand, counting down.
TTCTGCCGCAATCTTGTGATTACCATCGTTTCAAGGATTCCAAAAAACTGGGTGTTAAGGCCCGGGAGAGGATTTACGCCTGTATCCTGGAGATGAATTGTCCCTTCGGGATAGGCAGGGCTGATCCGGATGAGATAGCTGATCTCAATATCCTCAGGGCTTCGCTTCTTGCCATGCAGAGGGCGGTGGTCGGGCTTACCATCCGACCCGATTATCTTCTTGTCGACGGCAAATTCCCTGTTCCGGTTGATCTCCCCCAGAGTCTACTGGTAAGAGGAGAAGGCGAAAGTGCCTCCATCGCCGCCGCTTCCATTATTGCCAAAGTCAGCCGTGATCAGATAATGACTGAACTTCATGAACAGTTCCCCTGTTATAATTTTCACAAAAACAAAGGTTATCCCACCAGAGAACACCGGATGCTGATCCGGCAGCATGGTCCCTCAGCAGTGCATCGTGCGAGTTTTAAAGGGGTCAGAGAGTATTTATGACCTTTAAGCGCCAGAAACTTGGTAAAAAAGGCGAGGATCTGGCGAGAAAGCATCTCGAAGAGGCCGGTTATAACGTCATCGAAAGTAATTACCGGACCCGGTCCGGAGAAATCGACCTGATTGCCAATGATGCCGGAGTCCTTGTTTTTATAGAGGTTAAAACCAGGAGCAGCGATCGTTTCGGTACTCCCTTAGAAGGTGTAACCGCTGCTAAATGCCGGCAGATATCAAAGGTCGCCCTGGAATATCTGAGCAGGAACAACTGTCAGGACCGTCCCGCCCGTTTCGATGTAGTGGGAGTAGGGATTGGGCCGCCGGTCCGGGTCGAGGTGGTCAAGAACGCCTTTACCTTATCTGAAGGTGTGGTATGGTAATAATCTGGGGATATATTTATCCCCTCTTTCAGTGACACATACTTGTATGACCGGTCCGGGGTTCTGCCGCTCTGATCTGTATGGTTGTGAATTTATAATTCTTTTTAATCTGATATCGTGATGATTCAATCCTCTCCCCTTGCCGTTACCATGGGATGCCCGGTTGGGATCGGTCCCGAGATTATCCTTAAGTACTTCAGCCAGACCGAAGCAGCAGAGCGACCGCCTCTCATTGTGATCGGTGATTTAAACGTCCTGGCTCGTTGTTCCGACCTTTTGGGAATAAAAGTGGACCTCTTTCCCTGTAAACCCGGGGCAGAAATGCCCCCCGAAGGTATAGCCGTTTATACCCCGCCTGAAAGTCCGGTCCTTGATCCCGGAAGTTTAAGCTGGGGAGTTCCTGACCGTAACACTGCCCGGGCCATGGCGGTTTTTATTGAAGAAGCAGTCAGGCTGGCCCGGGAAGGAAGTATTCGCGGTCTGGTAACCTGCCCCATAAGCAAGGCGGCTCTTAGGAAGGCGGGTTATCCCTATCCCGGTCATACTGAAATGATTGCTTTTTTATGCAGCTCTTCAGATTATGCCATGATGATGGCCGGTTCCAGGCTCCGGGTTACCTTGGTTACCATACACACCCCTCTGGCTGAAGTCCCAGCAGAATTAAGCCGGGATAAGGTTTCGAGCCTGATTGAGCTGACCGGCAGTTCGCTTTTCCGGGATTTTGGTGTTGCCTCTCCCGTGATTGCTGTTGCCGGGCTTAACCCCCATGCCGGTGAAGACGATTTGTTCGGCCGGGAAGAGCGTTTGATTATTGAACCGGCTGTGCAGGAGGCCCGTAAAAGCGGAGGCTGGCAGGTTGAGGGGCCTCTGCCCGCTGATTCTCTGTTTTACAAGGCGGTCCAGAAAGGCTATGATGCCGTAGTCTGCATGTATCACGATCAAGGGCTTATCCCTTTCAAGATGTTGCATTTTACCGACGGGGTTAACGTCACCATTGGTTTGCCTCTGGTCAGGACCTCTGTGGATCACGGCACTGCCTATGATATAGCCGGTCAAGGCAAGGCTGACTTTACAAGTCTTGCCGCAGCTGTCCGGACCGCTGCTGAAATCGCCGAGCATCGGAGACAGGCAGATAAAAAAACAGAAGCCGGCAATCAGGAACGGGTGACGGATGATTTATCCCAGGAAAGATCCTGTTAATTATTATTTAATTCGTAATCGCGAGATATGGCTAACGGCATAGGCTTATGCGGCAGTCATCGGACCGGTAAAACAACACTGGCCGCTAAGATTGCTGAAAAATCAAAACTTCCCTTTATCAAGACGGCAACCAGTCAGGTTTTTGCCCGCAACGGTCTGGATCCGGCAGAGCGTCTTGATTTTGCCAGCCGGATCAGGATTCAGCATGAGATCTTGCGGGAAGCTGAAAAAGACTGGGATAAAGCCGAGCATGCTTTTGTTACTGACAGGACCCCGATTGATATGATGGCCTACACCATGGTGGATATAGTCGGGACCAGCAAGGTGGAATTTAGTGAACTGCAAAGATACTTTGATCGATGTTATAGTATTACCAACCGGTTTTTTTCCTGTCTTTTCTTCCTGGAGCCTGGTATCCCCATTATTTATGAAAAAGGGAAAGCAGCTTTGAACAGAAGTTATATTGAACATCTGAATGTTCTTATGAAGGGCTTTATCCTGGATGACCGATTAGAGCGGCCGGTCAGGATGATACCCAAAGAAATACTGGCCCTGGAAGAAAGGGCGGCCTGGGTAGATGAGTCCTTAAAGAAATTAAGAATTATTGATTGCCAGTTATGAACTAAACGGAAAATTTTCTTGTCTATCCAAGCAAAGGATTGATCATTTCCAGTCTGTAATGACCAATTTCTTATTGTCATCAAGAGGTAAATAATATGGGTGGTGGAAATCTCAGATCAGTGCCTTCCTTTTTGGGCTTCCAGTCTTCAGCTTTCAGCCTTAAGTTTTTGTTGCCCGGGCTTATATCTTGTTGTCTGCTGTTATTCGTCCCGGCTGTTACCGGTTGTTCCGGTCTCGCTAATGAAAAGGCCGTTCAGAATGACAGGAAGGAGCTACAGGAAAGTGCGCCGCAGGAAGACACAGATCACAGCTGTTCCTACTTTTATTTTCTGTGGGGAAGAAGTGCGGAACTGGGAGACGAACTTGAAGAGGCTGAAGAGGCCTATGAGAAAGCCCTGATCTGTGACCCCGACAGGGAGTATATTCGGAAAAGGCTGGTGGGGATTCTGATCAAAATGGGCAAGGAGGAACAGGCCCTGATCCATTTGCAGGAAATGGCCGCCGGAGATGAAAAAGATATCGACAACCTTTTCATGTTTGCCCGTCTTTACAGCAAAATGGATAAGTATCAGAAAGCCCGGGGAGCTTATCAGACCATCCTGGATATTGAGCCTGAAAATCAAAAGGCCCTTCTGCTTCTTGGAACCCTGCACGCCAGACACGGAAATTTTGAGGAAGGCAGAGAGATACTCGAAAAATTGGTGGAGATCAATAAACAGTCCTTTATGGGGTATAACTATCTTGCCAAGCTTTACAGGGAAATGAATCTGCCGGTTAAAGCCGCCGAAGCTTACAGCAGGGCACTGGAAATCAACTGGTCAACCGAGCTTGCCCGGGAAGCGGTAAGATTTTATGAAAGTCAGGATATGTATGAAGAGGCGGTGGATATTTATGAACGGTTGCTGGAAAGGGACAGCGCCAATCTTGAGTTTCACGGCCACCTGATCAACCTTTATCTGCAGATGAACAGGCTGGATAAGGCGATGGAGTCCCTGCGGGATATGAAGACTTATATGGCTGATACTCTGCCGCTGGATATTGCAATAGGGCGTTTACTACTCAAACAGCAGAAATATGAAGAAGCTGTTGAGCATTTCCGGCGGCTGCTCAAGAAAGGGGGGCAAACCGGGACCGTACGGGGTTTTCTGGCTCTTGCCTACCATGGCTCCGGCAGGAATGAAAAGGCCAAGGAGATGCTTGAAGGGATCCCCCAATCATCCGAGGCTTATGAAGATGCGGTGCTAATGCTTCTCAGGATTTATCAGGAGGAGGATAATATCGGCAGGGCAATCAGTCTCCTGGAGGACGCAATTACCACTGAGGAGAGCCGCAATCCTTTCTTTTATACCGTTTTGGCGGAACTGTATCATGAACAGGGAGATGGTGAGTCCGGAGTCAGGACTTATAAAAGGGGGCTGCGTTTTTATCCTGACAACGCGGAGATAAGATATAATTTCGCCCTGTACCTCGATAAATTGGGCAGGACCACCGAAGCGCTGGAGGAAATGAAGCAAGTCCTGACTATCGATCCTGACAATCCCCTGGCTTTAAACTATGTGGGCTATACCTGGGCTGATCAGGGAGTCAATTTGGATAAGGCCCTGACTTACATAGAAAAGGCCGTTTCCGCCAGGCCAGACAGTGGCTTTATCCGTGATTCCCTGGGCTGGATTTATTACAGGAGAGGGGAATATGAAAAGGCGGTGGCCGAACTTGAGCGAGCCGTCGAATTGTCTCCGGAAGATCCAACCATCAATGAACATCTTGGTGACGCCTATATGAAAGCTGATGAGCCTGATAAGGCAGATTCAGCCTACAGGAAGGCTGTCAGGCTTTATAAACAGGGAGATAAGCAGGATGATGTAAAAGAAAAGCTGGAAAAGTTAAATCCGTAATGACCCTTGTCCCGGCCTCCGGTACGTTACGGTATGTTAGTTTGCCAATCATCCACTGATAAGGGATTTGCCTGTATGATCCATTCTGCCCGTTTTGTTTCCTACATTTTCCCCCTTCTGTTTGTTTTTTTTTCCTGTTCTTATTTGCCGCAAGGAGTTCAGGTTCCCGATCAGGAGGCCGGAAGGGTAAAAGCTGAGTTTGAAGATACGATTGCTTCCCAGAAGGAGTGCAGTCAATGCCTTAACGCCAGGATGGTTATCTCGTTGAAGTCCACCTGGTTTAGCGGCAGTATGGATGGCTATCTCCAGGTCATGCCCCCGGCCAGTTTGAAGTATGTTGCCCTTAACCCTCTGGGCCAGACCCAGCTTGTTCTGGTCTCGGACGGCGATAGTTTCCATCTTCTGTCGCTTCCTGAAAAAAAGAGTTACCGGGGGGAGCTAAAGCCTGCTGAATCCGGTAAGGACAGATCATTTACTAAGTATGTGCCGGCCGGTTTCCCCTTCGACCGCAGTTTTTACTTGTTTACCGGCCGGATATTCAGCGGTCCCGTGGAAATAGTCCGGGTCAGGAAAGCCAGGGAAGAAGAGGGATATTGGCTGGAGATCGGCAATGATAATGACAGCCGCAGTCTTGTCCTTTTCGATGATTTACAGCGCCTTATAAGGCAGTATATTATCCTGGACCGGGAGGGCAGGGAAAGCCTGAAACTTGTTTATGAGAATTACAGTCAGGAAGGCGGCTGCAATCTCCCCGGAATAATAAAGATTTCTTCCCGGGAGCAGAGGGCTGATATAAAGCTTCGCCTGATGAATCGGCGGAAATCCTCCTGTTCTGAAGATGATTTTCATTACCAGGCTCCCGCAAGTTTTGAGGAGGTCCATCTTGATTGAGGCAGAGGCCAGGATCCGGAAAAACGCCTTAGAGACCGAACTCTTGTGTCATTTATTCTTCAGACTAAAGCTGGTGATCTTGGATCTTGAAACCTGATAAATCCACTGAAATAGAACTGGATAGTTTATTGCCTCTTGTCCGCCGTCCCGGACGTTACTGTGGCAATGAAATAAATACTATCAGCAAGGACTGGTCCGGGGTGGATCTGAGTGTAGCTCTGGCCTTTCCCGATCTTTATGAGATAGGTATGTCCCATCAGGGACTGAAGATACTCTATCAGGTTTTAAATGATCAGAACTGGATAGCTGCGGAAAGGGTTTATGCCCCGGATACGGATCTGGAGTCAATGCTTCGGAAGCAGCAGATGCCGCTTTTTTCCCTGGAATCCAAGCGCCCTGTTGCCGAATTTGACATTCTGGCCATAACTCTGCCTTATGAGTTATGCTACAGCAATATCCTGACTATCCTGGATCTGGCCGGCATCCCTTTCCGGGCCACAGACCGGGGGAGAGGTGAGCCGCTTGTTGTGGGAGGAGGCCCCTGTGCCTTTAATCCTGAGCCGGTGGCTGATTTTTTTGATCTGATCCTCCTGGGCGACGGTGAAGAGGCGATTCTGGAAATCGCCGAAAAGACCGGTTCCGCCCTCAAAGAGGGGAAATCCCGGGAAGATGTCCTCCTGGATCTGGCCTCTATCGCAGGTGTCTATGTGCCCCGTTTCTATAAACCCTTATATGACAGTAATGGCGATTTTCAGGGTGTTGATTGTAAAAGGGAAGGCATAGGACGAGTCAGAAGGAGGGTGTTAGCTGATCTGGATGATAATTTCCCTGCCACTCCCCTGGTCCCTTTAACCAGAATAGTTCATGACCGGTTAGGTATAGAGATCGCCCGGGGCTGTACCAGGGGCTGTCGTTTCTGCCAGGCGGGCATTACCTATCGGCCGGTCAGAGAAAGATCGACCGGCACTATAATCCAGCGGGCTGAAGAAGGAATCCGGAAAAGCGGTTTTGAAGAACTTGCCCTTTTGTCCTTGTCCAGCGGGGATTACTCCTGTTTAACTCCGCTGCTTACGGAATTTATGCATTCTTTTGTGCCCGGGAGGGTTTCTGTCTCACTGCCTTCCATGCGGGCCGGGACCCTGACCCCGGAGATCATGGAGCAGATAAGGAAAGTGCGCAAAACCGGGTTTACCATAGCCCCTGAAGCCGGGACAGAGAGGCTGCGGGAAGTCATCAACAAGGGGATAACGGAAGAGGATATTCTGAAGACCTGTCAATCCGCCGGGGATTTGGGCTGGAAGCTTATCAAGTTTTATTTCATGTTCGGTCTTCCCACAGAGACCAGGGAAGACCTCGAAGCGATACCCGCCCTGGCCAGGAAGGCCCTGTCTGCAGGCGGCGACCGCGGTCTCAGGATCACTGTGAGTGTAGGCACCTTCGTTCCCAAGCCCCATACTCCGTTTCAATGGGAACCACAGTTATCTCTGGAGGAAAGTTATGACTGTATAGATTATTTCAAGCAGGCCTTCCCGGTTTCCAGGAAAGGGAAGTTCGGCAAGAAACTGCAGTTACGCTGGGCTGACCCCAGACTCAGCTTTCTGGAAGGGGTAATGTCCCGGGGAGACCGCAGGCTTGCAGACCTGATTGAGAAAGCTTGGAAAATGGGGGCCAGGCTGGACGGCTGGACGGATCATTACTCTCTGGAGATATGGCAGGAGGCTGCCCGGCAGCAAGGAATAGTGCTGAAAGATTATCTGAGGCCCCGTTCCTTAAGCGAACCCCTGCCCTGGGACCATCTTGATACTGGGGTCTCCAGGTCTTATCTGGAGCAGGAATATATTAAGGCGGGACAGCGGGATTACACTCCTGACTGC
>JBKHJR010000043.1:0-23994 GCA_046537975.1 Desulfurivibrionaceae bacterium | reverse complement strand
TCTTTGCCCTTTTGTGTTGGCGAAAATTTGATCTGTCATAACCTGAATATCTCCAATCATTATTTGATTACTCGTATAATTCACCGGCACAACGCCCCGTTTATCGAACTTGCTTTTATTGCCTACAACCCAAAGAAACTGGTTTCGGGAGCGGCTTCTGATCCAGTGGCAGGAGACGGCGGTACTTTTGCTGGCGGTCTGGCGCAGCATTTTCTTGACGGTATTCAGTCCTTCTTCGGTGATAACAGTTTGCCAGGTGTTATCGCCGATACGGTCGGCAAAAGCATCGAGTACCCGGCGGCTCTTCTTGAGAGCCTTTTTTTCACACTGGGAAATAAAAGTCACCATCATGGCCAGTCACCTTTTCAAAATCCGATCTTCCTCTTCGGCTGTTCTTCTTCAGTAAGCAGCCGTTTGATTGCATCGAAAACTAGCTGAAAATTTTCATCATGATCAGCGAGTCGTTTTTCAAGCTCATCCAGGCGAAGGGCAAGATCTTTATGGCTAGCCAGAATTTCCCGGAGCCGTACAAATGCCCTTACCACAAAGATGCCGATTTCCACGGCCTGCTTGCTGTTCAAAACGGTTGCAGCCATGATGGCGCCATGCTCGGTAAAGACAAAAGGTAACGTTCTTCTCCCTCCATGCCCAGTCCCGTTACTTGAAGTCGCAATGTGCGACTTCAAGTGGCCATATTCTTCTTTGGTCAATTGAAACATGAAGTCGTCAGGGAACCGTTCGATATTGCGCCGCACCTGTTCGTTCAAGCGTTTGGTCGGGACCCCGTACAACTCGGCCAGGTCGGAATCCAGGATTACCTTGTTTCCTCTGACAAAGTAAATTCGACTTGCAATGACTTCTGTAGATACGAGATTATTCACTGCCTTCCTCCTGGTTTCTCAAGGCCGCCGCTTTTACGTGATTAAACATGAAATCCAGTGACTTGTGATCGGCAAAGGCTTGCAGGCATTGCTGACGAAATTCCTGATCCGTGGCGTTCTCCTTGGCGCAGATAAAGGCCCAGGGCAGGACAATGGCATCTTTAACCAGGTCGGCAATGTCAAATACCAGGGCACCACGACGGGTTTTCCCATGCATGACGGCAAAACCATGAGGTATGCCCAATACCCAGAGCGTAGAGGCGGCAAGACCGTAAGCGAGATAATTGCCGTGGTTGAGAAAGGCGTTTGCTTTGTCACCGGCTTCACGTTCGCGGACAAAATCGGGCAAGTTGGTATGGCGGGCTGCTATTTTATAAAGCTGTTTAGTCAGCTTTGCTTCAGTGGCGAGCAGATAGGTTGTTTTAGTTGCAGTGGCTATTTGGGACTTATTCGTACCCAGGGCATCGGCAATGCCGGGATCAGCGGCATTGAAGCCCGCCAGCGCAAGTTCACGGTCTTTCTGCCAGACCTGTCGTAAATAGTTGATTCTGGCAAGCTGTAATCCTTTGGCAGCTTGCAGACGCTGCTCATCATCAAACCAAAAGGAGAGCCATCCCTGCAGGTATTCCGTGGGCCGGTACTCGCTCTGCGGTGTCAGCCATTCGACTTCATTCCCCATGTAAAGCGGAGTTCCTCCCCCTCCGCAGAAGCCGATGAGTACCCCGGCTTGGGTTAGCATACGTACAGCCGCCTGGGTAATGGAAGTGCCTGTTCCTAAGAGAATAACCGTAGTATTTGCAATGGGGATATTAAAATAGAGATTATTTTTATTCGCTTCAGTAAGATAGAGCACCCTTCCGTCTTTCTGCATTACCCGGCAGTGTTCCAGGTAATACATATTGGCTCGTTTGGAATGGAGTATGGTTTTTAGATCAGAAGGCGAAAGATCATCCATTATTTATCCCTTTTATTTTTAAACTTTTTCCTAAAACTCCTATCCTTCTTTTCGGCTCCTCATCTTCTTCCAGCAGCTGCCGGATGGCCTCGAAGACTAATTGAAACTGTTCGTCGTATCTTGTTTCCATTTCCTCGATTTTTCGTCGCAGGTCATCATGGCTGGCCAGCATCCGGCGGAGGCTGGTAAAGGCCCGCATGATGTCGATATTGACCTGGATGGCCCTTTCACTTTTGAGAACGCTGGAGAGCATGGCAACTCCCAGTTCGGTGAAGGCCATTGGTTTATATCTTGTACCGCCGTGGGCACTTGAGATCACGGATTGTGATCTCAAGTCTTTAATTTCCTGATTTGACAGCTCAAACATGAAATCTTCCGGGAATCTTTCTTGATTTCTTCGGACTGCCTGTTTCAGGGTGCGTGTTTCCACGTCGTATAGTTCAGCCAGATCGCGGTCCAGCATGACTTTCAGGCCGCGGATCAGGTAGATTTTACTGGTAATGGCCTGGGACGGCAGCAGATCACTCATCTTTTTTCCTTCCTCAACTCATTTTCCTTTGCAGTAAAGCCGGAGGACAGGTGTGGCTCAGGAGTGCTGTCCGGCGGAAAGCCGTCTTGCAGGCCGGGAGGCTGAATTTTTTCAGCGGTCCCGGCTGCAGGGTGCAGTCCGGTTTATAATCAAGGGTGCCGTTCCACCTGGGGACCCCATACCGCAACAGGTAATTCACCGCCTTTTTGGAGCCGTAGTACCTGATGCGGCCCTCCTGTCTGTAGACCAGGGCGGCATGGTCTATCTTGTAACCGGCCTTGCGGGCGCCGGCTGTGAGTTCCCGGAGGAGCTCCCGGTTCCCGGCTTCGCTGCCGGACTGGGTTCTGGCGTTGAAAACCGCAAAATTGATCCAGCCGCCAAAGGTTGAGCGGTCGCTGAGATGGGCAATGTTCACCTTCATGGTCAACTCCTTATACAGAAAAATTTTTTCGAATGTTACTTCAACCCGGTTTTATTATTTAGAACAGTAACACCGCTCAGGATCATTTTTTGATCCCGGTTGAAATTTTTTCGAAAAAATTTTCCATTAGCTCACTACTCATATTGCGACAGGGCTTCCCGCAGTCTATCGGCCACTTCCCGGCGCAGTTCAGGGGGGTTTTTGACTTCAACCCCCGGGCTGTAGCGCAGGATGTCCTGGATCAGCTCCGTGGGATCGCTGTAAGGCAGGCTCAGCTCAAAGGAGCCGTCCGGCAGGAACCTGCCTTCCTGGTCGGGATGCCAGGACTCTTCCGCAGCCCAGCGGGCCTGTACCCGGGTGAAGTGCAGGACCGCCTTCTCCGTGGCCAGTCCGGCGAAGATCCCGTAGCCGGAACCGAAATACCGGTCCAGTTCAGCTGCGGGGATCTCTTTGATTTCCCTGTCTGATCTTTTGACCCGGTGGATCCGGTCCAGGGCGAATATGCGGAGGGCCCGGCGCCGGTGGCACCAGCCGTCGAGATACCAGTTGTTGCGGTAGTGGATGAGCCTTTGGGGAGAAACTTCACGTTCTGACTGGAGATTTTCCCTGCGGCTGTGATAGGATATATTCAGGCGGCAGCGTCTCAGCACTCCGTCGGCTACCAGGCGGAAGTGGTCAACCGCATAATTGCGAAAACCCGGGCCCAGGATCCGGAATCGTTGCAGAAATTGGGCGGAGTCCAGGCCCTGGGAGGTCAGGATCTTTTCGATCCTGTTGCGAAGGGAGGAGAGCTTATCCCGAAAGAGGCCGGGATCGGTCTGTTCCAGGAGCCGGTGCATGGCCAGCAGGGCATAGAGCTCCGAGCTGTTGAACCAGAGGCCGGGCAGTTCGGAGTAATCCGAACCCTTGTCCAGGAGATAGCCCTCTGCTCTGCTGCTGATGGGGGCGTCGAATTCCTCGCGGAGTTTGCGGATAGTTCGTTTGACTGTGGCTTCGGAACATTCCAGCCTGTCGGTGAGATCGGTGAGGGAAACAGGTGTACGGCGGGCTTTCAGGAGGTCATGGAGTTCATAGATCCGGTCGAATTTGCTCATGAAACAGAAGTTGAGATGAATAATTGCTTACTATCTCATTATTCTGTAAAGGAAATTTGAACGTAGGTCAAGGATGGTGTTGACAGGATTATAATTATTACCGGAAATAATGCTTATTTTGTCAGTTTCAGAACGAGTTCCTTGTCCTCGGTATTATAATAGCCTGAGGCGAGTTCGTCTTTCTGGGAAAAAATAATGCGGTCCTTTTCAGAATTCATGGAAGTGATGTACCAGGCATTTCTGCCTGCGATCCTATAACCTGTTTCCTGCAAGGAGGGATTTTTGCTGAGGATGTATTCGATACGGTACATGGAAATGTGGCCGCCGTCCTGCATCTTGTAATGCACCCGTATTGCCTTGTTATTTGAGAAGATAATTTTCACGTTGTAGATCTGCCATCTGTAATGGGCCCGGCGGGTGTCATCTTTTTCAACAGGCCCGCGGACAGGGTCTCCGTAGCGCAGCCGGGATTTGTGGTATGACTCTCCCAGCCGGGCCAGGGCCGGAGTGCTCATCAGGAGTATAAATAGTGTGGTCCAGACGGTGATTTTCATGGCGGATTCCTTGGCAGCAGAGGTTGGAAATTATTCCCCTGTTTCCATTACAATACAGTTTGGGTGCCGAAGTCAAGATGAACGGCTAAAAAGAGACTAAAAATTGTTTTTCCGGGAAGAAAATTAGGACGGGAAAAAATTACAGGACAAATGCGACGGTATAAGATGATAAATATTGGCTATTTTCTGGCTTTGCTGGCAGGTGTTTACCTGGTTGTTGTGGCTCTGGCCTGGGGTTTTCAGGACAGGCTGGTTTTCTTTCCTTCCTCTGAAATCACCGCAACACCGGCGGATATTGGTCTTGACTTTGAGGAGGTCCGGATGGAAACCGAAGACGGGGTTAGTATTCACGGCTGGTTTCTTCCGGGACCGGAGGGATCCGGGGGGCCGACAGTCCTTTTTTCCCACGGCAACGCCGGAAATATTTCCCAGCGTCTGGAGTGGCTCAGGATTGTTCATGAACTGGGGCTGGCCTGCCTGGTGGTGGATTACCGGGGATACGGGAAGAGCGGAGGCAGACCTTCCGAGAAGGGTCTGTACCGGGACAGCAGGGCTGCCTGGAACTGGTTATTGGATGAGAAGGGACTGAAGGAGGAGGAGATCCTGGTCTGGGGCCATTCCCTGGGGGGAGCGGTGGCTGCCGGACTGGCCATGGAAACCTCTCCCGGTGCTCTGATTGTAGAGTCCGCTTTTACCTCTCTGCCGGAAATGGGCCAAAAGGCTTATCCTTTTCTGCCGGTCAGGTTGATCTCCAACATGCGTTTTCCGACAGAGAAGTATATAAGTCAGGTGGATTGCCCGGTCCTGGTGGTACACAGCCCCGGAGATGAGACGGTTCCTTATGAATTCGGGCACAGGCTTTATCGGTCGGCTCCCGAACCCAAAAGTTTTCTGGGGATTTCCGGCGGGCATAATGAAGGATTCCTGGTCTCGGGAGAGAAGTATGTCGCCGGTATACGGGAGTTTATAGATGGTGCCGGCCTTAAGTAGTGCCCATCCGGAAAATCGCGTTTCTGGACGGACACTAAGTGAGCAGATCCTGCAGTTGCAGGGCGTTGTCCACGGCCGCTCCGGCATCGGTGTTGTCAAAGTAGACATGGACCGTCCTGCCGGCGGTCAGCCATTCCTTTATCCAGGCGGCCCATTCTTCGAGTTCCCGGTCGGAATATCTGGAAGAGTAGGTTTCGGGCTTGCCGTGCAGGCGAAGGTAGGCCAGGCCGCCGGTGACCTGATCCCATCTCGGCCATTTGCCGGCATCTGAAATGCAGTTGCCCAGGTTCAGTTTATCCAGGAGTTCGGCGGTCTCCCGGTCGAACCAGGACTGGTCCCGGAATTCCAGGACGTGGTTAACTTCCGGCCAGTCCGCGAGCCTGTCGCCGAAGTCCTCCAGGAGTTCGATATCTCTATCCAGGGAAGAGGGGAGCTGCCAGATAACCGCGGAGATTTTCTCTTCCAGGGGCTGGAGGTTGTCCCGCTGTTTGGCCACCGAGTCGGATTCCGGGTTCAGCTTCTTGGTGTGGGTGATGTAGCGGCTGCCCTTGACCGCAAAGGAGAAGCCCTCCGGGGTTTTTTCATGCCAGCCCGCCACCGTACTTTCCTTGAGGAGACGGTAGAAGGTGGCGTTGACCTCAACCGAGTTGAACTTGGAGGCGTAGTACTGGAGCCATTCCTTCTGTTTCACCCCTTTATAGAAGCCTTCTTTCCAGACCTTGTAGTTCCAGCCCGAGGTGCCTACAAAGAGGTTTGGTTTATCCGGGGACATGGTGGACTCCTTATTTTGTATATAGTGCCCATCCAGAAATGGCCCTTTTATCCGATCTCTGCGTCACAGCAAAAATGAAAAATGCTCACATATTAAGATATACTGCGCTTTTTAATTTTCCCTGTTCCTTGACCTCGAATAAAAAATCTCGTTGCTGGATGGACACTATCTAAAAACTGCAATTAGCCAGCTAACAGCTAACAGTTAACAGCAATATTTAAGTTGTATAGGATTATTCCGGACCGGTCAAGACCATAACACGCCGGGGGCCAGCCGGTAAGATGGTTACAGCCAGAGATTGGTGATAAAGACCGCGGCCAGGACTCCGGCGGCATCGGCGCAGAGGGCGGCGGGCAGGGCGTGGCGGGTGCGTCTTATGCTGATGGCGCCGAAATAGACAGCCAGGACGTAGAAGGTGGTCTCGGTTGAGCCCTGCATGGTGGAGACCAGGAAAGAGAGGAAGCTGTCCGGGTCCCGGCCCACTATCTCGCTCATGATGCCGAAGGAACCGCTGCCGGACAGGGGGCGCATCAGGGCTACGGTCAGGGACTCGGCCGGCATGTTTATAAGGCTGGTCAGGGGGGAGAGCAGGCTGATCATGATCTCCAGGGCTCCGCTGGCCCGGAACATGCCGATGGCCACGAATATGGCGACCATGAAGGGGATTATCTTTACTGCCGTATTAAATCCCTCCTTGGCCCCGTCGGTAATGGTCTCGTAGATTTTGACCCCGCGCAGGTAGCCGAAGATGACCAGGGAGGAGATGATTATGGGAATCAGCCAGTTGGATATGGTGCCGATCAGGTCGGTGGAGAGGGTCAGTTTATCCGGATTGGTCAGGATGTTGTAGATAATGGCCCCGCCAAAAGCGGCTATCAGGGCAAAGATGAAAAGGCGTCCCCAGGGGCCCGGTCGGACCAGCTCCGGGGTGGATTCATCTGCCTGCTCCTCTGTGGAGATATCCGCCTCCGTCTCTTCGGGCGAATATACCGGAGGGCCGGGTTCTCTGCCCGCCATGAGTTTGGCTGCGGTAATCGCTACCAGAGTGGAACAGGCTGTGGCCAGGATGGAGGGGATAAGGATGGCCGCCGGCGATTCCGCCCCTGCTGCAGCCCGTACCGTGATAACTCCCAGGGGCAGGATAGTGATGCAGGAGGTGTTGATGGCCAGAAAGAGGCACATGGCATTGGTGGCTGTCCCTTTTTCGGCGGAGATCTTGTCCAGCTCCTGCATGGCCTTGATCCCCATGGGGGTCGCGGCATTGCCCAGGCCCAGGGCATTGGCTGCTATGTTCATGATCATGGCTGACATGGCCGGGTGCTCCGCCGGTACATCAGGGAACAGTCTGGTCATGACCGGGCGCACAGCCCGGGCGATCAGACGCATGAGCCCGCCTGCTTCAGCAACTTTCATGATTCCGAGCCACAGGGCCATGGGGCCGATAAGGCCGATGGCCAGGGTTACTGCATCCTTGGCCGAGTCAAAGGAGGCCTTGGTGACCTCTTCCATTTTGCCGGTATAAGCGGCGGTTACCGTGGCAATTACCACCAGGCCCAGCCAGATTATGTTGATTGCAGACGCCTTGGGAGTCATATGTCCTTCCTTGCATGGGTCTTTAGCCACCGGCAGATAATCCAAGGAGCCGGCAGAAAAAAATTTTCCTGATTATGGGACTCAAAAGCCCTCTTGTCAAGTTGAACTGATGTCTTTACCCAAAAGGTTTCCGGGCAGGATATGTCCGGCGGTCGTAACCGGCCTGTTTTTGAAAGGCTCCCCGGCTTTAAAATCAGGGAGTAATCCTGAACGTCTTGTGTAATCAGGGGGATATGATTGACCGGTTTGACAGGGCCCTGTAAATGAATAAAATATTATTAGGGAGCGATTCAGTCTGAGATATTAAAGCCCCTGCCGGCCCGGGCTGCTGACCGTGATATGCTGTTTGTTGATTTCCGGCGGATTTACCAGAAAAGTTCCCATAAATACAGGAATATTCTCAAGGGTTATCTGCATAAGGACTGATAATTATCAGGTAATTGAAAAGGAAATCAATTAAGGGAGGAATAACATGAGCATAGACAGGAAGAAGTTGAATGATCTGGCAGGATACCGAAATGAAAAGAACCCTGTAGTAAGCCTGTATCTGAATGTTACCACCCTCCGAAATTATCGATCAGAACTCAATTCACTGATACACACCACCCTGCCCAGTCTGGAGGAACGTTATGACAAGCAGCAGCTCAAGGGGCTGCGCCAGATTTTTGACAAATTGGAAGAATATGCCAGGACCTCTCTGGATAAGTTGGAAAATACCAGACTGATAGTGATATTTACTGATAACGACGGCTTCTGGGAGGAGTTCTATCTGCCGGTGGGCTTACCCAGTCAAATGGTGGTGGAACCCGACCCCTATATCCGGCCGTTGTCCATGCTTCTGGACGAATTCCCAAGTTATTGCGTCCTGGTCTGCGACAGCAACAAGGCCCGGCTCTTTTCTCTTTATATGGGAGGATTTGAAGAGGATTCCGAAATCTTTTTGAAAGAAGAGGTTCCGGGACAGATCAGAGTTCACCGTTCCCTGACCAGAAGCAGTACCAGTGTTCAGGGTGGCCTGGGTGATGAAGGTATACGCCGACATATCCAGGATCATATCCAGCGCCATATGAAAAACGTTGCAGACATGACTCTTGATTATTATAAAGACAGGGGGTTTAACCGTTTGATCCTCGGAGGCCTTGATGAGAAGGGCCGAAGCCTGCTCAGAAACCATCTCCACAGCTATCTGAAACAGTGCCTGATTGGTGAATTTAAAGCCGGCACCTCGGACCGGACTGGGGATATCCGCGAAAAAGCCCTGAAAGTGGCCCAGGACTATGAACGCCGGCATGAAATGGACCTTATAGACAGTTTGTTTGAGGAAAAAGGCCGGAATCTGGGAGTATTCGGGGTAGAGCCGGTGATTGAGGCGCTGATGATGGGCCAGGTCCATACCCTGATTATGGAAAATGATTTCAAGAAAAGCGGTTTCATCTGTGCCGGGGATCATATCCTTTCCACATACCTGGAGATCTGCCCGGTCTGCGGACAGGAAATGGACAGGACAGAGGACCTGGCTGAAGAGATGGTGGCGGAAGCCCTTTATCAGAATTCGGAAGTGGAGCATGTTTTTGCCGAACACAGGGATTTTCATGAATATCAAGTGGGGGCAATTCTGCGGTTCCGGGTTTAATGTTTAATGAGGTAATATAAATTGCATATAAAAACTTTAGCCAGGTGGTCCCGGTTTCGGGAAATTGTGGCCGTCCTCCTGAAGTACGGTTTCCAGGATGTGGTCGAGGAATTCGATGTGCCCATGAAGCACTTTCTCGAGAGCCACATACCTGCCGAAGCTCATGATATGTCGCGTTATGAGCGGATTAGGCACGGCCTGGAGGAACTGGGTCCTTCCTTTGTAAAATTCGGCCAGATTATGAGCTTGCGGCCGGACTTATTGCCTGCCGAGCTTATAGATGAGTTGTCCCATCTTCAGGACGACGTCGCTCCCCTGGATTTTGAGACTATAAGACCGGCGGTGGAAAAGAGCCTTGGAGAAAAGTTGGAAGAAGTCTTTTCTTCCTTTGAAGAAGAGGTGTTTGCTGCCGCTTCTCTGGCTCAGGTCCACAAGGCGATACTGCGGGAGGACGGCAAAGAAGTGGCTGTCAAAATCCGGCGTCCGGATGTCCATGATATTATTGGCACTGATATTTCCATTATGGAGACAGTAGCGGATCATCTCTATGGCCGTATAGAGGCGGCCGAGATTTACAACTTCCCCGCTCTGGTAGAGGAGTTTAAGAAAGCGATATACGAGGAGCTGGATTTCTCCCATGAACTGCGTAACATGCAGATCGCCCGCCGGAATCTGGAGGATCTGGACTGGCTGGTAATCCCTGAACCCCTGGAGAAATGGTCAAAACCGGATATATTGACCATGGATTTTGTCAAGGGGGTGAAAATAAAGGCACTGACCGGCGAAGAGGAACATGACCAGCACGTTCTGGCCCAAAGGGTAATCCATCTCAGCTTGACGCAGGTCCTGGAGTTCGGTTTTTTCCACGCCGATCCCCATCCCGGCAATATACTGGCCCTGCCGGGAAACCGTGTCGGGGTGCTGGACTGGGGGATAGTGGGGCATCTGAGTTATGATGACCGTTCCGAAATCCTGGATATGCTGGAGGCGGTTATAGCCCGGGAACCGGGCCGGATTCTGGACTCATTTCTTGCCCTGGGAGGCGGGAAAGTAGATGAGCAGGACAAGCGCCGGGCCTTGCGCGACATTAATGTCATTTTAGATTCCTACCTTGATATACCTCTGGCCTCCGGCAATCTGGGCCATCTTCTGATGGATATTTATACCCTGATGCGCAAGTATCATTTGTACGTGCCCCCGGATCTGTCTCTGATCTTCAAGACCCTGGTTACCCTGGAAGGCACAACCAGGCTGCTTGATCCGGGAATGGATCTGGTGAAAGAGATAGAGCCCTTTGTCACTGAAATGGCCTGGGAGCGCTGGCATCCCAAAAACGTGTTCCACCGGATGCGCAACGCCTTTTATCAGTTCAACCGTCTGCAGAAAGATCTGCCCCGCCGCCTCCGCTATATCCTGCAAAAGCTCGAGACCGGGGATATGATTGTCCGCCTGCAGCATGAAAGGCTCAACGACCTGCGTCAGTCCATAGAACACGGCATGAATCGTCTGACCATGGGTATTATTGTCGGTGCCATAATCATGGGCTCCTCCATGATAATCACTACGGGTATCAAGCCCCTGATCTTTGGCTATCCAGCCCTGGGGATCATCGGTTATGCCATCTCCGCCGTGATCGGCTTTCTTGTGCTGATCAGCATATTCCGGTCCCGCAAGTTTTGAACCCCTGTTTCTCCGGAGTTGTCCGGTAATTCCGGTTCTACTTGTCGCATTCCGTGAGCAGTATCCGGCAGTCAGCCACGGAACAGCCCTTGCCCTTTTCATGGACAATCAGCGGGTTGATGTCCAGTTCCGCGATTTCCGGGTGGTTGCTGGCCAGGGTGGAGAGCCGGATAAGGCAGCGTTCCAGCTCCTGTTGATCAGCCACCGCCGCACCCCGGGCTCCGTTGAGCATGGGGAAAGCCCGGATGGAATGGATCATGTTGTGGGCTCCGTTGCGGCGGAAGGGGGCCAGCCGGAAGCTGACATCCTGGAAGATCTCCACAAAGATTCCTCCCAGGCCGAACATGATCAGGGGACCGAAAACCGGATAGCGCTTGATCCCCAAAATCACCTCTACTCCGTGGGGAGCCATCTGCTGAATAAATACCCCGTCGATCTCTGCCTCGGGCCGGTTTTCAGATACAGCTTCCAAGATCTCCCTGTAGGCCCGTCTGCCTGCTTCCGGAGTGTCAACTCCGGTCCGGACCCCTCCGACATCTGATTTGTGGATGATTCCGGGGGAGGCGATTTTCATGGCACAGCTGCCCAGTTCAGCGATTGTTTCCGCTGCTTCCTCTTCGCCGGCGACCAGACGGGCCGGCAGCACCGGGAAACCGTAGGCCTCGAGAATCTTGTTGCCCTCGGCCTCGCCCAGGTAGTTGCAGCCTTTTTCCAGGGAGGCATCCAGAACTTCCTGGGCCCTGTTTCTGTCGTATTCCAGCTCGAATTCCCGGAGATGCTGGCGGTGTATCCACCTGGAATAGTGGTAGAGGGCGCTCATGGCCCTGGTCGCCCCTTCAGGAAAGGCGTAGTGCGGGATGCCGTTTTTCTCCAGAATTTCTATCCCCTTGGAGACATCAAGCAGACCCATAAAAGAGGCGACCACCGGCTTGCCGCTTTTTCCGGCCAGCCTGGGAATAATCCGGGCGGTTTCTTCAATCTCGGTCATGGTCTGGGGAGTCAGGATGAAGATGACCCCGTCCACATTTTCATCGTTCAAAACCGCCTCCAGGGCGGCTTTGTAACGGTCTGAACGGGCATCCCCGATGACATCTACCGGATTCTTGATATTGGCTGCACTGGGCAGGTGGCTCTCCAGGGCCTTGGTAGTGGTTTCGCTTAGTTTAGCTAACTTGAGACCTGAATGGATGGTGACATCAGTGGCAATGATACCAGGTCCTCCGGCGTTGGTAATAATGGCGATATGGTTGGAGTGGGGCAGGGGTTGATTGGCAAAGGCGGTGGAAAAATCGAAAAGTTCCTCAATGGACTGGGCTCTGAAGACCCCGGACTGTTCAAACAGGGCGTTGTAGACCGCTTCGGTTCCGGCTATGGAACCGGTGTGGGAACTGGCGGCAGCGGCGCCTTCCGCAGTCCGTCCGGATTTAATGGCCAGGATGGGGGTTGGGTTGTCGCCTCCGGTTATCTCGCGGACGGTCTCGATGAATTCATGGCCGTGTCGCAGCTCTTCTACGTAGAGCATAATGACTTTGGTCTGGGGGTCTTCGTGGAGATAGCGGATCAGGGCCAGTTCGCCGATGTCCGCCTTGTTACCCACGGAAATGAACTTGGAGAAGCCGATATTTTTCTTGGCGGCAAAGTCCAGGACTGCGGTGCACAGGGCCCCGGACTGACTGATAAAGGCAATGTTGCCTCTTTTGGCTTCCCGTCTGGCAAAACTGGCGTTGAGGTTTATGTTTTCATCGGTATTGATAATGCCCAGACAGTTGGGACCGATCAGTCTTATATGGTTCTCCAGACAGATGGCAGCCAGTTCCTTTTCCAGGGTGAGACCTTCCGCCCCGATTTCCCGGAAACCGGCGGAAATAACGATAAGTGCCTTCACCCCTTTTGCCGCCGCCTCCCGGGCAACATCCGGGGTTATCCGGGCGGGGACAATCACCACTCCCAGATCAACTTCATCCGGGATGTCCTGGAGGCTGGGATAGGCTCTCACCCCGCAGACGGATTTGGCCTTGGGATTGACCGGATAAATGATGCCGTTGAAGCTGTTATCCAGGATGTTTTTGAAGACTGCCCTTCCCACGCTGTCCGGGCGGGTGGAGGCCCCGATCACCGCAACGGTTTTGGGGTTGAAGACCGCATCCAGGCCGCTTGCCGAAGCGGAACCTTGCAGGTTGTCGTCAGGGGGGATAATTTCCGGCATTTACAATTTATCCTCCAATTCAGCTGTATCAGTAATGGGAATCCGGCAGCTGAAGTCTTTGCAGATATAGGCGGTCGCCCTGTCCTCAAGCATCTCGGGTTCGGTGAAAGTCGATGGCAAAAGGCCGGACAGCTCTTTTTTCTGCTGCTCATCAACAAAGATTGTGGCGGTATGGGGCAGAAATTTTCCTCCCAGTATGTCTATCATGTTTTCGGCGTCGGTGCGGCCTCTGCGACCGGCTATAACAATCTGCCAGGGGGAAGCAAGCAGATAATTATAGGCTACCAGCATCTGGGGCAGTATCGGTGGATATTCCTGCAGGTAGCTGCTGAAGGTCTCTATTGTCCGTCTGCCTTTGTTTTCCAGGTCCTCACTGCCCGTCAAACGTCCCAGATGTATCAGGTTGAGGGCGGAGAGGGAGTTACCCGCAGGCTCTGCTCCGTCGAATCCGGGCTTCATCCTTACCAGTACTGAATCGTCTTCTTCGCTGGTACTGAAGAACCCCCCTTCCGTCTTGTCCTCAAAGAGTTCCTGCTGTCTGGTGTTCAGGTCAAGGGCCCACCGCAGCCAGCAGGGGTCAAAAGAGGAATGGTAGAGTTCGGTCAGGCCGTATACCAGATAGGCGTAATCTTCCAGCTGGCCGGCGAGGCCGGCCTGTCCTTTCCGGTATCTCCGGAGCAGGGTCTGCCTGTTCTCATCAAAGAGTCGGTCTTTCAGGAAAGTCGCGGCCCGGAGGGCGGCATCCAGGTAGGTCTTTTCAGCCAGTACCCGTCCGGCCTTGGCCAGGGCCGCTATCATCAGACCGTTTACTGAGGTGATTATCTTGTCATCCAGGTGGGGCCGGGGTCTTTCCTCTCTTGTTTCCATAAGTTTCCGCCTGCTTTCAGCCAGATCGTTTACCACCTCGTCCAGGGAAATCCGGAAATAATCCGCGGTCTCCTGCAGGGAATTGACAGCGTGAATGATGTTTTTGCCGGTAAATTCCCGGTGGGGATCATGGATGACGTTGCCTTCTTCTTTGATGCCGTGATGGAAGTTGAAGATTTCAGCGGGAAGCTGCTCCAGAACGGCATCAATTTCTTTCTTTTCCCAGAGATAAAAAAGGCCTTCCCCATGTTTTTCCGGGTTATCCTTATCCCGGCTGTCAGCATCCTCGGCGGAGTAAAATCCCCCTTCTGCGCTGGTCATTCTGGTCAACACGTAATCCAGAGTATCCCGGGCCACTCCGGCATAGTATTCATCCCCGCTGATCTGGTAGGCCTCCAGATAGCTTATCGCCAGCTGGGCCTGGTCATAGAGCATCTTTTCAAAATGAGGGAGAAGCCACTGGTCATCCACGGAATAACGGTGAAAACCGCCGCCCAGGTGGTCGTGTATGCCTCCCGCAGCCATTTTCTGCAGGGTTTCCAGGGACATGTCCAGGGCCTTTTGTTTGCCGGTTGAGTAGTAATAGCGCAGCAGAAAGTTGAAGATCACCGGTCTGGGAAATTTGGGCGCCTGGTCAAAGCCGCCGAACTTCTGGTCATAGCTGTTTTCCAGCTTGCTGAAGCACTGGTCCAGGATATCGCTGGCCAGAGTAGCGCCTTTCTCCCGAAAGTTTAGTTCTTCGAGATGATAGGTGATTTTATCCGCAGTATCCAGGAGCTTATCATTCTGGTTTTTCCAGGCTTCCAACACCACGCCCAGGACCTTCTTGAAGCCGGACAAACCATGGGTGTCTTCCGGAGGGAAATAGGTGCCGCCGTAAAAAGGTTTTAAATCCGGGGTGAGAAAGACTGACAGGGGCCAGCCTCCGCGTTTGACAATGGCCTGGACTGCGGTCATATAGATCTGATCGATATCGGGACGTTCTTCCCGATCCACCTTGATGCAGACAAAGTTTTCGTTCAGGAGCCCGGCTATTTCTTCATTCTCAAAAGATTCCCGGGCCATGACATGGCACCAGTGGCAGGTGGAATAGCCTATGGAAAGAAAAATGGGTTTATTTTCGGCTTTGGCTCTGCTGAATGCCTCCCGGCACCAGGGGTACCATTCAATGGGGTTATAAGCATGCTGCAGCAGATAGGGGCTCTGCTCTTCTATCAGTTTGTTGGGCTTTCTGTTTGAGTCTTGCCGGGAAACGGAAGTGTCGGGAGTTGAGTCGGTTGTCATTTGAACATCCTGGTAATGATGAATTGCGAATTATTAATGCGTGGAGATAACAGGGGGACGGTCTCTGATCCCGAACTTTAAGGATCGGCACCCCCTTGCTTTCTCATTATATGATCAGTAGTAGGGGATGAATTGTCAAGAGTGATGTTGTTTTTTAGTGGTTCCCGGACTCCACTCCTGATTTATTCAGCGGAAGGGGGGCGGATATGTTCGGGCACGATCATCAGGAAGCGTTCTTTGCTTTTCTGGAGAATATCGGAAACTGCAGCTGCCTCATCAGTCTGGAAGCCCCTTTCCAGTTCGGCAATATATCTCTCAAGAAGCTCGCGGATATCGGCCAGTCCTTCCTCCGTGATCTCTTCGATGGTAACATTGGCACCGCGGGCCAGTCTGCGTTCCAGGGCCTTGCGATCGAATCCGTAGTCCGGGTAAAGGCACTGATAGACTACCCCGCCGGTCATTCCGGCACAGAGCCAGGGTCCGGGGTCACCCAGGATTACAGCCCGGCCGCCGGTCATGTATTCAAAGGCAAAACCCTTGAGATGGGAACGGCAGGCGATGTTGCCCTGGTCGTCGTCAATGGGGGAGGTTATCCGCCCCCCGAAGACGACATCAGCGCCGGACATCCGGATACAGGCCCTTGAATCAGCCATGTTCTGGACCATCAACAGGCCGCCGATTGCCCCGTAGGCCAGGCTCTTGCCGGCTGACCCGTCGATTGGTTGACCCAGGACGTTGCGGCCCTTGAAAACTCCCATTACTCCACCTATGCTGCCTTTGGCGGCACCGTCCTGGGAGCCTCCTTCCACCACGGTCTCGAGGCTTGGGGTGATAAATGCGCATAATCCGTTTCCTGGAACCGAAGCACCCAGGCGCAGGAGAGCCTTCTTATCAGAGTCAGCCGTCCCGTACTTTCTTTCCATGGCCCCGGCCAGGTATGTCCCAATGGCCCGGTCTGTACTGCGCACCCCGTCTTCGAAAAAACGGACTACCTGGTCTCCCTTTTCAAAACGCTCCATGGCCAGATCAGAGATCAGCTTGGTCAGGTAGTTGAGAGGTTTTCTGACTACCTCTGACCTCGGCGATTTTGAGGGTTGAGGGGGTGCTGCCGGTTTGGCCAGGACGCTTGAACAGTCGAGATTGTCTTTCATCCTGTACTGGTTGAGGAGTTCGGTCTTTCCCACCAGATTCTGGAGCCTGGTTTCCCCGAGTTCAGACACTCTCATTCTGAGTTCGTCTCCCACGGCGCAGAGGAGCCGTTTGAGATTCTCCGCCTCTTCATCCATGACTCTGGGCTGAAAGCCCTTGACGCCAGCTTTTTCAGCCTGGTCTTTGGTCTGCAGTTGGGTGGATATCCCGCGGGGGCAGCAGTCCAGATGGCACTTTCGGCAGCTGATGCAGCCGACTCCCATAAGGGCAAGGGTCCCGAGTCCCACCCGGTTGGCACCCAGCAGGATCATTTTCAGGATGTCGTCCCCGCTCCGCATGCCGCCATCAGCCCAGATCTCCATATCGTCCCGCAGGCCTGATTCGACCAGGGACCGGTGGGCCTCGCTTACCCCTATTTCCGCAGGCAGGCCTACGAATTTTTTGGCATGTTCGCGGGCAGCTCCGGTACCGCCTTCAAAACCGCTGATGTTGAGAATATCTGCCCCGGCTTTTACTATGCCCACGGCAATAGGGCCGATCCCGGTGGTTACCGGAATTTTGACCGAGACCCTGGCATGGGGGTTGGCCGTCTTCAGTTCTGTGATTACCTGGGCCAAGTCTTCAATGGAGTAGATGTCATGATGATTGGAAGGAGAGATCAGGGTGCTGCCGACTTTGCAGTGGCGGGCCCTGGCTACCATTTCCGAGACCTTGTTGCCCGGCAGATGCCCTCCTTCTCCGGGCTTGGCTCCCTGGCCGATCTTAATTTCAATGTAGTCGGCGGAGTTAAGAAATCCCATGAATACCCCGAAACGTCCGGAAGCTACCTGCTGGCCCCGGTTTTTCCGGTATTTCCCGAGCATTTCCGGTATTTCTCCGCCCTCGCCGTTAATGCAGATGATGTTGGCCCTGGCAGCGGCTTCAGCATAGGTCCGGAAAGAGCTTTCACCTTGGGAACCCAGGGACATGGCTGCTATAATCAGTGGCATATCATGACCGCCCACGGAGATGTCCACCTTGTCCATGGTCAGCTCTTCTGTTTCCGGCACCTTTTCTGCCTTCAGAAGATGCCTTATGCTGCCGGGTGTTTTCTCGGAGATTACGGCCAGGTCTGCTGCCATTTCCCGGTAGCCTTTCTTGCCCACTGCCACCTTCCTGAGAATCTTGCCCACTTTGGGATTGCGGGGAGCGTCCTTGTCAATGGCGACCTCTTCTTCAGAAGTGGCCCGGGCATAGCGCCGGGCTGCCATCTTTTCCAGGAAGGAAATACTTAAACCGCTTTTTTCAGAAGGACAGAAATTGGGGATGCCTATGATCCGGGCCAGGTCGTTATTGAGGCCAATGGAGGCGAAAATTCTGCCATAGCCGCACAGTTCATGTATGCCCATGGTGGACATGACTTTTTCCATGCTCTTGTGCAGTACGCTGAGGGTGTTGTTCATGACCTGGACCACATCATGCTCCTCATCAGCATAGTTGCAGATAGTCCGCCACAACAGATAAGGGTGAAGGGCGTCCGCCCCTATCCCCAGCAGAAGCATGATGTCGTGGAGATTCCTGATTGCTCCGGAGCGCACGATAAGGCTGGTGTTTCTCCGTACTCCTCTATCAATCAGGGCCTCCTGGAAATAAGCGGCAGCCATGACCGGATCGATAAAAACCCGGCCTTCCTGAAAACTCCGGCAGTCGTCCAGAATTAACAGGACAGCTTTCCCGGAGATTGCCTGCAGGGCTTCTTCAAGCAGTTCTTCCAGCCTGGCTTCAAGCCCTTCTGACGGGTTGAAGGTCAGGTCCAGGAATTTTACCAGGCTGGGATCCCTGTGCTGGCAGGTGAAAAAATTAGTGACGTCCTCAAAGAGATAGGTGGAGAATTCCCGGCAGATTTCCCTGCTCCGGCCGGTTCCGATCCTGTCAGATATTTCCTCCGCCCCCAGAAGCAGAGGGGTGTCCAGTTCCAGGCCCAGGGGGGAGGTCTCTTTTTCTCCGGTTATATTCGGGCGGCTACCCAGCACCACTCTTGTTGAAAAATGTTCCGCTTCCCGTTCCCGGTCAATGGCCGGATTTGTTACTACTGCCACATTTTCTTTACAGTAGTCGGCGATGTTGGGAAGGGAATCCGGGATTAAGGCGGGCAGCGGATCGGTGTAGCCCATGGAGCCGATAACCTCGCGACCGGTTAGTGCCACCTGCCGGCGGATAGACAGGTCATAATTGCGCCAGCCGAAAGCAGCCAGACAGTTTCTATTCTCAAACCGGCCCGGTATTTCGGTGAGCGGATTCGAAAGCACCGGGGTCTGTCCCTTGTTGAGAAAGGTTTTGTCTTTGGCGGCCTGTTCTCCCGCCCCGGGCTGGTCGCAGGCTGAAGGACCGCCGGCAGGGGAATTTTTTCCCTCTTTTTCCGGGGAATTGGAAGAGGATGAGGGGATACCATGATAGAAGGAGACCAGATTTTTCCTGGTTTTCTTTCCTTTTAAAAATTTGATAAGCCGTTGCTGGATCTGTTGATAGTCAAGAGGTTCCGCCGGTTTTCCCTGGCCGCCGTAGATGGCAATCTTTTCTCCTGGGCCCAGGGGGCGGGGATCCCGCATGTTTTTTTCCAGATCCACTACTCCCTTTTCAGAAGAGAGAAAGAAGTTGTAATCGCTTTCTCCGAACCACAGGGGCCTGAGTCCCAGGGCATCAACACTGCCCATGCAGACATCGCCGCTGCGGGTGAGCACTGCCGCCGGTCCTTGGGCCGAGCATGGGAAAAACCAGCGGTACAGGGAGTATACTTCCTGCAGTTCCGGAGAATATTTGTCAACCTCGCTGTAGATGGCCGGGAAGGTTATCTCCATTGCTTCCAGGATGTCCAGGTTGTAGAGATTAATCAGGCCTTCAACTATGCGGTTGAGATCCTGGGAGTCGCTACCGCCCGGTACAGGTTCAATACCCAGGGCCCGGCCGCTGCTGCGCAGTCGTTCTATAGTGTTGATTTCTCCGTTATGTCCCAATAGGGAAAAGGGCTGGGACCGTTCCACCCTTGGCAGGGTGTTGGTGGAATAACGGCCATGACCAAGAGTGATGACCGACTGCATATCCTCATCGCACAGTTCGGGAAAGACTCTGGGCAGCTGGTCAGGCATGCCCTGAACCTTATAGACTACAGTGTTCAGGCTTAGGGAGGCGATATGGGTGTCAGGCAGTTTTCTTTCGATCTCCATCTGGATCCTGAACAGGAGTTTTTCTGCCTTGTTCCGGTTTTTTTCAGGGACAATGCCGCCAATCTGCCAGAACAGTGGAGCGGCTTTTCGGGCCTGGGGCCCCAGTTCTTCATTGCGGGTCTCTCCTTTCAGTTCCACCAGCAGGTCTATGTTGTTGTGTTGAAATATTTCCCGGATGCGGGCCATCATATTATTGGCCTGCTGATTGGAGGAGGGAAGCATAAAATGGCCTGCAAAAAAACTGTTGGATTCAGCCAAGTGGGGACTAAGGCCTGCCGCGGCAAGACGCTTGGCCCATACGTCGCGGGGGATGTCGGTTGATATGCCGCAGCCGTCGCCTTCACCGTTGATATCTCCGGAGCGGTGTCCCATTTTGCGCAGGGCGTCGATGGTTTGAACTATATTGGCATGAGTGCTGTGTCCTTTTTTGTTGACAAAGGCGATTATGGCACAGGCATCTCTATGTTCTGTTATGTCGTTATGGCACTGGGGTAATGAATTATTATACATGTCTGAAAATATCTTATTTAAGGGCGTTGTGTCAGGCTGTCCAGGGTTTATAATGGCTTAAAATTCAGGCTGCCGGAGGCAGCCTGAATCAGGGTAGGGCATAAAACAGGATTAAACTTACTTTAGAGCATTTCGAACGTCAAGGGTAAAACCCGCAAGTGCCGGGAGGCAACCTGCTTGACTTTCACAGAGCGGGAAGTTCAGGGCGGTAGCCTGTATCCGGCCGGAGTAGTTCTGGGGGTTGGGCGGATAGGTAGAGGGGGAGATCCCCTGAGAGAACCGGATGTTGGATATTTCAGCGTTTGGTGGGATTGTCTCCCCCTGCGTAATACTGGCATCTGCTGAAATCAATTAATTGCCGGCACTCCGGGCAGTGGTGTTCACGGTTGAATTCATCTGAGAAAATCTCTATTTCCTTGCCGCAGTTGTTGCATTTGCAGACAAATGATTCCAGATGCTTGAAGTCTTCAAATCCGGGGCAGTGGATGGGTTTGTACATAATCTTTCCTCCTTTGTTCCGGTAAGGGTTAATTCTGTCTTGTTAAAATTAACTGTTTTAAGATATTAACTCCGTATTTTGTCAGGCGTATTCTGCTACAGTATTGCAGATCGCCGCAAATTCCTCGGGATCCAGGCAGCCCGAGCCCACCATCAGACCGGAGACCTCGGCTATTCTTATACAGTCGGCTGCGTTGGCCGCCCTGACCGAGCCCCCATAGAGGATGGGATTGAAGGGAGCAGCCCGCCTTATATCCTTTACCACAGCCCCGGCCTTAGAGTGGTCCTGGGGAGTGTCAAGGCCGATGTAGCTGGAGGGACAGTAGCCGATAATCAGCTTGTCGATATCATCTTCATCAAGGGCGGCCAACTGGGTCCTGATGTTGTCCCGGTCCACACAGAGAACCGGATTGATTTCCGCATCCAGGGCTGCCCGTATCTTGTTGGCAATTTCCTGGTTAGTTTCATGGAAGTAGCGTCTGCGTTCGGCATGGCCGGTGACAGCATATTCCGCCAGGCCTCTTACCATATCTGCGGCAACGGATCCGGTATAGGCCCCGAGCGGATAGGGTGAGATGTCCTGGACTGCCAGGTGGAGATTTTCGCATTCCGCTTCTTTTATTTTTTTAAGTAGTGATTCTAGGTAAATGAAAGGAGGGGCCAGAATTACCTTAACCCCGGGTGAGGCCCTGTATAAAGAGAGAAAGGTCTCGATCCATTTGTGCGCTTCAGCCCTGTTTTTATAGGCTTTCCAGTTGGCTATAACGTATCTGGTCATTTTTTAACTCCTTGCATTTTTTTGGCCGCCGTACATAGATGATCGGCCAGCCGGATCGGTTCAGGCAGTCTGTATTTCCGGCAGCATGCCAGGACCGTCTCTTCCGCATCCCTCAGGGAAATGTTGTGGCCAACGCTGACAAAGACCGGTTTCACACCCCGGCGGGATCTTAATACGGTGCCGATTCTTTCCCCTCTATCTGTAAGGGGGCTCCCTGCACCTTTGGCCGGACCGGGAGTCTGGTAGTCGCCGATCAGGCGGCTCTTGGCACAGCCTATGGAAGGCAGCCCTGTAAGGACTCCGAGGTGCGAGGCTATGCCCAGGCGTCTTTGATGGGCGATGCCCTGGCCGTCACAGATAAGAATATCAGGTTCTTCCTTCAGTCGCCGCAGAGCCTTGATAATGACCGGTGCTTCCCGGAAAGAGAGAAGGCCCGGGATATAGGGAAAGGCAATGTCAGCCCTGGCGGTATGCTGTTCCCTGACCGCTGATTCCTTTATGTTCCAGAGGACCACGGCTCCGAAGCAGTAACTGTCTTCCGTGCTGAAGGCTGCATCAACTCCGGCTGCCAGGCGGTAAGAGGGCCGCTCTTCCCTTGTACAAACCCGGCGGGCAAGTTCCTTTTGAATCTCCTTGGCTTTGCCGGGAGAGACCCGCCAGTTATGGGGTGGTCGGCTTATTCTCATCTGAAGTTATTGATTGTATCCCGGCTCCTCACTTAATCCGCCCCCCCTTTTCAAGGGCGGCTGTTTTCAGGATTCTTTTTTCCGGTTGAGTGTCTGTGGATGTTCTTCAGAGACTCGATTACCTTGCTGGCTTCTTTTTTAGTCAAAGATTCGGGTCTTTTTTTTCCGTAGTACTTATTCAGAAAATTTCTGAAATGGGTTTCGTCCCAGCCGAGATCGGCGTACAGGCCTTTGATGTACAGCTTCTGCCGCAGAGTTATGCCGTCGCTGCCGGCCTGGTAATATCCGCTTCTGGCAAACCTGTTCATCAAAAGGCGGAAACCCTTTTCATCCAGGTCCCGGGCGGAGCGGACTCCGGTAATTTCTTCAAGTATATCACGGTATTCCTCATCGCTTAAGCCCAGTTCCTTTTTGACAATGTGAATAGCCGCCAGTTTTTTTCTGTCCAGTCCGGCCAAAATGATTGTGCCTTTTGGAGCTTGGTCTTGTTTTCCGGATCAACCCCCGGTCTTATAACCCTAGAGCTATTTTGGCTCTCTCGAAATCATCATGTTTTACATAAATGATATAGCCGTGACATCCCCTGGCATCACCTATACCATTTGAGGCGTAGATGTTGATATTGGCTTTGTAGAGTTTTTCGTGGATCTCAGCCAGAGCTCCCAGCTCATCATTTCCCTGTACCAGGAAGGCGTAATGGGGCCCGTCTATGGTCATCCCGGCATTCCGGGCCTCAAGGGTGAATTTTGGGGGATCATCAGGAAAAATGGTCAGTTGGGTTGAGTCGGGACCAACAGGAATAGCGGCAAAGGCAAGCTGGTTGACCCCCCGTTCAGCCAGCAGGGAAAGAAGTTTGTAGGCTTCTCCCGGGCGATCTTTTACAGTAGTGTAGTAGTATTCAGCTTCCTTTATTGAAAAAGCCATAGTTTGCCCTCCTCTCTAAAGCTGTGCTTGATGTCGCAGGCGACAAGAATCCGCCTTTTTTATATTTTAGTTGAGGATTCCATTTTTCTCAAAAGCATTTTTAATTTTTACAGTAGTAGGCCGAAGGTAGAGTGGTTGAAAAGGAGGATATCAGTACGGCCTGAAAAGCTGATGCCGTGTAATAGCAGTCAAAAGCTTGCACGATTTTTATGGAGCCGTGGAAATTCAAAGAAAATACATTTCAAAGCAGTAAAAAAAAGTGATAAATTTAAAATAGAAGATCACAGTGTTCAGTTATAATACAAAAATGTATTATGCGGTATTAAGTGTTACATTTTTGTAAGCATTTTTGGCTTCTTTTTTGTGATAAGATGGATTACTAATATTTTTTATATAGTTAATACAATAAGATGTAAGTATTTTTTATTTCTGGCATACAAGTTGCTCAGAGCTATAACGACAGCGAGGTTGTAATCAGTCCGGCTGAAAAACGGCTCTGCCGGCAGTGCCGCCATGAAGAAGGCCGGACTGGAGAGATCTGGTATTAAAGTTACATGCTCAAACCAGATTTATGGTTCATAGTAATGTAGAAAGATTTATGCTCCCAAGGGGCGTATTATCCGGGACAACCGGATGACTGTAACAAATCGTAACGGAGGATTTTAATGACAGCTAAAAAAGATATAACCAGAGAAAAAATAAAGGAACTGGTTGACAGGGAAAACGTCCACTTCATTCGTATGCAGTTTGTGGACATCAACGGAACCATGAAGAACGTGGCCATCCC
>JBKHJR010000042.1:0-24065 GCA_046537975.1 Desulfurivibrionaceae bacterium | reverse complement strand
GGCCAGATCCATTCCCAGGATTTTATCGCCGGGTTTCAGACAGGCAAAATAAACCCCCATATTGGCCTGGCTTCCGGAATGAGGCTGGACATTGGCATATTCCGCCCCGAAAAGTTCCTTGGCCCGGGAGATCGCCAGAGATTCCACCTGGTCGGCATACTCGCAGCCACCATAGTAACGCTTGCCCGGATAGCCTTCGGCATACTTGTTGGTAAATATGGAACCGGCTACCTCCATGACTTCGGGGCTGGTAATATTTTCGGAAGCTATTAACTCTATCTGATTGGTTTGCCGGTCATACTCTTCCTGAATGGCCTGATAGACTGCCGGATCTTTCTGCTTTAATTTTGACATGATAAAATCTTAATTTTGAATTTAAGTATAAGGATTAAAACATCTCCAACCGCTTTGAGTGTCTGCCGTAATCAAACTCCGTCAATAACCAGGTCCGGACAATCTCGATAGCCAGGCCGGGTCCTATTACTCTCGCCCCCAGACAGAGGATATTGGCATCATTGTGCTGCCGGCTCAGCCTGGCAGTATATAATTCATGGCACAGCGCAGCCCGGATATTATTATTCCTGTTTGCCGCCATGGACATACCTATTCCGGTTCCGCAAATCAGAATACCGCAATCACATCCACCCTCTGCTACCAGATCACAGACATTACTGGCAAAATCAGGATAATCGACCGATTCCAGTGAATCAGTACCCTGGTCGTCAATCTCATGTCCAAGGGCAAGGAGCTCTTCGGAAACCAGTTTTTTCAGCTCAAATCCGCCGTGGTCACATCCCAGTGCTACTTTCATTTTAGCCTTCATAACGTTTCATGGCTATGACCGCGTTAGTTCCGCCGAAACCGAATGAGTTGGAAATAGCGGTCCTGATCTCGGTTTCTCTGGCGCTACCCGGCACATAATCCAGATCACATTCAGGATCGGGGTTTTCCAGATTAATGGTTGGAGGCACGGTCTGGTTATAAATAGCCTGCGCAGTAAAAACCGCTTCAATACCGCCGGCCCCGCCGAGCATATGGCCGGTCATGGACTTCGTGGAACTGATATTAAGCTTGGCAGCCAGATCCCCGAAAACCGTCTTTATCGCCCGGGTTTCGACGATGTCGTTTAATGGAGTAGAGGTGCCATGGGCATTGATATAATCAACTTCATCCAGGTTGATCCCCCCATCCTCCAGAGCCATTTGAATACAGCGCACCGCGCCGTTGCCGTCCTCCGGGGGAGCTGCCATATGGTAGCCATCGCCAGTAAGACCGTACCCCGCCAGTTCTGCATAGATCTTTGCCCCTCTGGCCCTGGCCTGTTCCAGCTCCTCAAGGATGAGCATACCCGCACCTTCGGCGATAACGAACCCATCTCGGTCACGGTCAAAGGGACGGGAGGCCTTTTCCGGCTCATCATTGCACCGGGAAAGCGCCTTCATGGAATCAAAGCCTCCCACAGCAAGAGGGCATATGGTAGATTCGCTGCCCCCGGTTATGGCGGCATCACAGGCACCGTTCCTGATAAGATTATAAGCCTCACCGACAGCATGAGTTCCAGCGGCACAGGCCGTGCTGACAGAAAGATTGGGTCCCTTTGCCTCCTTAACAATAGAGACCTGGCCTGCTCCCATATTAGGTATCACCATAGGGATAAAAAAAGGAGTAATTTTTCTGGGTCCCCGTTCCAGAACAATTTTATGGTACTTTTCTATAGTAGGCAGGCCACCAAGTCCGCAACCGGTAATAACGCCCACCCTGGCGCTGTTTTCTTCGGTAATAGTGAAACCGCTGTCCGCCAGGGCCATTTCAGCTCCGGCAACAGCATACTGGACAAAATAGTCCAGATGCCTGGCCAGCTTCGGATCTATATAATCCTTGGGCTCAAAATCTTTTACTTCGGCAGCAATCTTAACACTATAATCGCTGGTATCAAATCTGCTGATTGCAGAGATCCCGCTCCTGCCGGCACACAGATTTTCCCAGGTCTTGTCTGCACCTGTTCCCAGCGGAGTTACCTGTCCGACACCTGTTACCACAACTCTTCTACTCATATGCAACCATCAAAATTCAGGTTTAAGGTTTACATTAAATTGCAAAATTTTCTCTTATTTAAATAAAACAGGGGGGCATATGCGTTCCTAAAACTATGGAACCTGATATAATACAAAATTTCAACAGCCTGTCCAGTCCCATCTCAGGTGCGAAGAGAGGACATCCCACTCCTTAAAACTCCACTGCCCAAACTTCCGCCGGGGCAGACACAGTCCGGGCGGACTTTCACATAATAGTCCGTGATCTGCCCGCCCCTTTTATTCCAGTGAGTTGATATGATCAACCGCATCCTGGACCTTGATTATTTTTTCCGCCACTTCGTCAGGTATCTCCGTATCAAAAGCCTCTTCCATGGCCATGACCAGTTCAACCAGGTCCAGTGAATCAGCACCCAGATCATCTACAAACGAGGCTGATGGGACAACTTTGGTCTTATCCACACTCAACTGTTCAGCAATAATGTCAATAAGTTTTTCCTCTTTGGACATAATAAGTGTCTCCTATAGTATGAATTACGAATTCATGAATTATAAATTACAAATTTTGAGGTACTACCCTAATGGAATTAATACCGAAAAGCTGTAATTTATAATCTCGAATTAATTAAAAGTTCAGCCCATATACATGCCGCCATTAACATGAAGAACCTGACCGGTCAGATAACGGCCATCCTCTGAAACCAGATAAGCCACAGCTCCAGCTACGTCTTCCACAGTTCCGAGAGAGGCCAGAGGAATTTCCGCCAAGATATTGCCCTTAACCTCCTCGGAAAGATCTCTGGTCATCTCAGTGTCAATATAACCAGGTGCTACTCCATTAACCGTCACATTACGCGATGCCAGTTCCCTGGCTACTGATCTGGTAAGTCCCATCAGGCCTGATTTTGCCGCACCGTAATTGGCCTGACCGCTGTTGCCGGTAAAGCCGATCACGGAAGTGATATTAACGATTCTGCCCTCTCTCTGCTTCATCATGGGACGGCTCACCGCCTTTATACAGTTAAAGGCACCCTTGAGATTGGTATCCAGCACATCATCCCAGGCCTTTTCCTTCATGGTTGCTACCAGCCCATCTCTGGTAATCCCTGCATTGTTCACCAAAATATCAATCCTGCCATAATTATCAAGGATCTGTTTAAAGGCGCCCTGGGTTTCAGTACTATCGGCTACATTAAAAGCGACAGCCTCGGCCTCGCCTCCCTGATCCTTGATAGCAGCGACAGTATCTTCCGCATTTTCGGGACGGCTGACATAATTGACTATAACTCCAGCCCCCATTGCTGCTAACCGCAGGCTGACTCCCCTGCCGATTCCCCGGCTGCCTCCGGTAACTACCGCTACTTTTCCCTGGAGACTTCGATTTTCTTGTTCCTGATCAGTCATTGTACTATTAGTTCTCAGTTCCTGGTTCAAAGATTTAAGTTTTACAGCACAAGATACTGTTTTTAATCTTCAGACTTTGACTCTTCACCCTGCAGCATCTTTATCTTTTCTATCAACCTGGGAATAATCTCAAAGGCATCCCCTACCACTCCGTATGTGGCAATATCAAAGACAGGGGCCTCGGGATCGCGGTTTATGGCAATAATGGTTTCAGCCGACTGCATGCCGATAGTGTGCTGTATGGCTCCGGAGATTCCGCAGGCGATATAAACCTTGGGCCTGACCGTCTGC
Source organism: Desulfurivibrionaceae bacterium (assembly GCA_046537975.1). Taxonomy (GTDB): domain Bacteria; phylum Desulfobacterota; class Desulfobulbia; order Desulfobulbales; family SURF-16; genus JAWLDV01. Next base: position 20,337 of record JBKHJR010000042.1, on the reverse strand, counting down.
CCTGTCTGGCCCACCATACGGGAAGAGGAAACCCAACCGCTATCCACGGCAGCCCGGGAGGCGGCTACTGCCCCCCCCAGAACTTCGGCCAGCTCCTCTACCATCCTGAAGCCCTCCTCATTTTCCATGCCGCGGCCGCCGGCCACAACAATATCCGCCTCATCAAGATTTACCCCTTCTTTCTCAAGGGCAACAAAGCGGTTCACCTTAATCCCTGATTTCAGCAATTGTGGGGGAACGGCAAACCTCACAATCTCTCCGCTTCGGTTAGGATCAGCTTTTGCCGCCTTCATAACCGAAGGGTGGACAGTTGCCATCTGGGGTCTGGTTCCGGGACACAAAACAGCTGCCATAACATTGCCACTAAAGGCGGGTCTGCTTTGCAGCAGGGCTCCGTCCTCCTGGATTTCAAGTTTAGTGCAGTCTGCGGTTAAACCGGTCTTGAGAGTTGCGGCAACCCTTGGAATAAACGATCGGCCGATGGCAGTGGCACCTGCCAGGATAATCTCCGGTTTATACTTCCCGGCCATATCTGCCAGAACAGCGGCATAGACATCTTCGTAAAATTCTCCGAAAAGAGGATTTTCAGCAAGATAAACAGTATCTGCACCATGAGATATCAGCTCGTTCGAAAAATCATCGGCTTCAGTTGAGTCCTGATCGGTAAAAAGTACCGCCGCAAGAGTGGTTCCGCGGGCATCTGCCAGCCTGCGCCCCTCACCCAGAAGCTCCAGAGTAACCGGAGCCAGCCGACCGTTTCTGTATTCGGCATAGATCCAGATTCCTGACCATTCAGCCAGCTTCTCGACTTCGCTTCTCCTTTCCTCTCCTTCCATAAACAACGCCGCTGCTTCACAGAAATCAACACAACCGCCGCACAAGTTACAATTCTCCTGATCTATCTGCGCTATTCCATCTACCACATGGATGGCATCCAAAGCACAGTTTTGCTCACAGAGACCGCAACCAGTGCAGGCATCAATATTTATACGTAACATTATCTTAGATTATAGGAGATAAAATTTCCGCCAGTTCTTCTGCCTGCCGGTCGGCCGATCCCTCAATCGTCTTTCCTCTGCTCCCGGGCCGGTCGGGAGCGCAAATCCCGGAAACCCAGGTAGGAGAGCCCTGAAGCCCCAAGCATCTGCTTTCAGCAGCGATATCATTACTGTTTAAAACCGGGATCTCCGCCTTTTTGGCTTTCATCTTCCCCTTCAGAGAGGGGAAGCGGGGTTTGTTTATTTCCTTATCCACCGTGAAAAGGAGGGGCAGTTCCACTTCCACCTCCTCATAACCGTCGTCCATCATCCTTTCCGCGGTTAATTTACCGTCTGCGAAAGATGATATTCTGCGGACAGCAGCAACATGAGGAATATTCAGCCAAGCTGCAAGTTCCGGACCTACTTGAGCAGTATCCCCGTCAATCGCCAGTTTCCCGCACAGTATAAGGTCAGCTCCCCCTATCTTTTCTATCGCTCTGGCCAGAGTATAAGTCGTTGCCAATGTGTCTGAACCGGCAAAGGCCCGGTCGCAGATCAAGTATCCTCTATCCGCCCCTCGGGCCAGACTTTCCCTCAGAACTTCATCAGCCTGGGGAGGTCCCATGGAAATTACTGTTACCGTACCGGAACGCTCTTCCTTTAAGCTCAGCGCCGCTTCCAGGGCATGGAGATCATAAGGGTTGATTATAGCCTCAGCCCCTTCCCGGCAAAGGGTGTTGGTCTCCGGATCAAGATGCACATCCTCGGCTTTCGGGACCTGTTTTACACAGACAAGTATATTCATTTGTTATTGGCGTACTCTCTGTTTAATTCCTGACCCACCACATTGCGCTGAATCTCGTTGGTCCCTTCATAAATCTGGAGGATCTTGGCATCGCGCATCATCTTCTCTACCGGATAATCCCGCATATAACCATACCCGCCCATTACCTGGACCGCATCGGTGGTAACTTCCATGGCCTTATCAGTAGCAAATATCTTGCACATGGAAGAAGCCTTGGATCTGTCCTTGGGATGAGCATCTATATGCCGGGCGGAATTATAGACCAGGGAACGGGCTGCCTCCACATTAATGGCCATGTCAGCCAGCATATGCTGCACTGCCTGAAAACTGATGATGGGCTTGCCGAACTGAATCCTTCCCTTGGCATAAGGCACAGCTTCATCCAGGGCCGCCTGTCCCAGACCGACGCCGAGTATGGCAATGCCGGGCCTGGACATATCAAGGGTCTTCATGACTGTTATAAAACCAGTGCCCTCCCTGCCTATAACCCTGTCCCTGGGAATACGGCAGTCCTTGAGTATAAGTTCCCTGGTGGAAGAAGCCCGGATCCCCATCTTTTTCTCCTTTTCACCATAAGAGAAACCGGGATCCCCGTCTTCGACCACGAACATGGTGGCTCCCCTGGCTCCTTTGTTCCTGTCGGTAAGAGCAACGATAGTATAGATCTCAGCCTCACCGGCATTAGTAATCCACTGTTTGGTCCCATTTAGAACCCATTCATCACCATCCAGCACCGCGGTTGTCTGAATCCCTCCAGCGTCGCTGCCGGCTCCGGCCTCGGTAAGGCCAAAGGCCGCCCTTCTTTTACCGCTGGCGATCTGGGGCAGATATTTGCCTTTCATCTCATCACTACCTGCTATAAGAATAGGAATAGCTCCAAGTCCGCTGGCGGCAAAAGCCGTGGCCACTCCGGTACATCCTCGACCAAACTGCTCAAGGGCAAGAACCATTTCAAACATCCCCCCTCCATAACCACCGTACTCTTCCGGGACATACAGACCGAAGAGATCAGCTTCCGCTATGGCATCAAGAATTTCTCTGGGATATTCTTCTGATTCATCCAAATGAGCCCGCTGGGGGATAATCAGTTCGTCTGTTATCTGTCCGGCCAGATCAACAATCATTTGTTGTTCTTCAGTCAAAAAATAATCCACGGCTTATCCCTTATTAATAATTAAAAATTAACAATTACAAATTATAAGTTAGTGGTAATATTCTGTAATAGATTAACTACATCGGAATGGAATATTAAGTTACATTCCCAGCCTTAACCTGATGTTGTATCAATAGATTTTTGCCTTACACCCCAAACCGGAAGACACTATCCGTCATTTTAAGACCGGCATGGGGTATATCGACCTGCAGAACAGATCAAACTCACCCAACACTAACTTCAAATACGATAATTAATAATTGGTGATTCGTAATTTAGTTACCACCTCAGTAAAGAAGCACCCCAGGTAAAACCACCTCCGAAGGCACAGAGAAGAATCAGGCTGTTCTCATGAATGTATCCGTTGAGATATGCCTCATCTAAGGCAATGGGAATACTGGCTGCCGAAGTATTACCATATTTATCAACATTTATGTATAATTTTTCTCTATCCAGGCCCAGTCGTTCCGTCAAGTTATTAAGAATACGGATATTGGCCTGATGAGGTATAATCAGATCCACATCCCCGAGTTCAACTCCGGCTGCTTCCAGAACAGAATATGCCGCTTCCTGAAGAGCCCGGACTGCGTACCTGAATACCTCCCGACCTTCCATTTTAATATAGGGAGCTTCCTCCGCCTCTCCGGAAAGATCCGGGTTCATTCCACGGGAAGGAGTCATGTGAAGCAGTTTATATAGGCTGCCGTCAGAAAAGAGTCTGGAGGTCATACCTCCCCTCCCATCCTGACTGCCGGTTACAACCACCGCTCCAGCACCGTCGCCGAAGAGGACACAGGTGGATCTGTCTTCCCAGTGGGTCCGATCTGAGAGGGTTTCTGAGCCGATAACAAGAATTTTCAAGGCAGGATCGGTCAGAATATATTTTTCCGCCATATCCAGGCCATAAAGAAATCCGGAACAGGCTGCATTTATATCAAACGCAAAGGAAGCATTCGCCCCGAGTTTTTTCTGAACCAGACAGGCGGTTGAAGGCATACCTGATTCCGGGGTGATTGTTCCCATAATTATGATGTCAACATCCGTCGCCTCCAGCCCGGCCATTTCCAGGGCCTTCCGGGCGGCGGCAGTTCCAAGGTCGGAGGTATTCTCCCCTTTACCGGCTATATGTCTTGTCCTGATCCCGGTTCTGGCCACAATCCACTCATTGGAAGTATCAACCAGTTTTTCCAGATCTGCGTTGGTCAGAACGCGTTCCGGTACAGCGGAACCGGTACCTATGACAACAATTCCGGTCATAACAGTTCAGCCTTTCCTCTATTCACTACCATAGAGCATGTCTAAAATGCAGTCATTAACTCTGTTACTGACTAATTCAAATGCTTCCTCTATAGCATTCTTAATCGCGGTTCTTTCCGATTTGCCGTGACAGATCAGGCTGATACCGTTCATCCCCAGAAGAGGAGCTCCACCATATTCGGCGTAATCAATTCTCCTTTTAAAACTGTTGAAGGCACCTCTGGCAAACAGATACCCCATCTTGGCACTCAGGGAGTCATTGATTTCATCTTTCAGCATTTTGAACAGGGCTTCGGCCAGCCCCTCACTCAACTTAAGACAGATATTGCCTACGAAACCGTCGCAGACAATAACATCAACGTCTCCCTGAAAGGTATCGCCGCCTTCCACATTACCGATAAAATTAAGGTCGCTGGCCTGAAGAAGCTCTCGGGCCTCCTTGACCAAGTGATTGCCTTTGCCGATCTCCTCGCCTATGCTCAGCAGCCCAACCCGGGGCCGGGGGTTGCCGAACATAACCGAATAATAGGCGGATGACATGATTCCGAACTGCAGGAGATGACGTGGGCGGCAATCGACATTGGCACCGACATCCATCATTACCACCGGCTCTTTCAGAGTCGGGAAGACACTGGCAATACCTGGTCTGGCTATGTCACCCAGACGTCCCAGGTGCTTAATTGCTGAAGCAACTATTGCCCCGGAATTACCGGCACTGACTAATGCATCAATCTTGCCCTCTTTCTGAAGCTCGGACAGAACAGCAATAGAGGAATCCTTCTTTCTGCGCAGAGCCTCGGAAGGTGAATCAGCCATAGTAACAACCTGTGAGGCCGGAATAATATCAATCAGATCTGCGGTATCCTGACTGACACCGGCAAGGGCTTGAGTTATCTGCCCTTCATCACCGGCTACAGCAATTCGAACTCCGATCTGCTCAGCAGCCTGTACCGCCCCGGCAACCAGCTCGCCGGAACCAAAATCGCTGCCCATTGCGTCAAGGCCGATTCTCACTCCTCTATCCTCAAGCTACCGAATCTCTAATATCCTAATTCTTCATCGCCCAGCTCAATAACAGTGCGTCCTTTATAAGAACCACAGTCAGAACAGAGTCGATGGGGAAGCTTGGGCTCGCCGCATTGATCGCATTTTACAACATTGGGTTTGGTCAGTCCGTCATGTGCACGACGCTTCCTTGTCCTTGAATGGGAGTGTCTTCTCTTAGGTAGGGCCATTTTTTTCCTCCGAAATTTAACATAGTCCCCAGCAGGGGACTTATTATTAATTATTCATCTTTTTTCAGCCGGGCCAATATACTAAAGGGAGAATCTTCTCCCTCATGGCATTGGCATTTTTCCGGATATAAATTCAGATTAACACCGCACTTGGCACACAGGCCCCGGCAATCTTCAGCACAAATCCTTTTCATCGGCAGGGACAACAAAACCTGCTGCTGAAATAGGTAAGACAAATCCAATTCCGGCTTGTCAACGTATATGGTATCCATTTCCGCTCTCTTACAGTGACGATCAATTTCCTGAGCACTTTCATCCTGTTGCAACTCCACATAAACAGTAAAGCTTACTTCAAGGGGCAACCGGAATTCGGCAAGGCATCTGTCACAAGTCAGAATCGCTACCGCCTGATAATACCCCTCCACTATTATATTGCCGGTTGGGTGCTTCCTGCAGAAGGCTGTAGCAGAGAACGGCATCTCAAAATCAATTTTTGGAGGCAGCCAGGAGATACCGTCAAGCTGTACATTCAGGCCATCTTCTGTTATTTGATCAAAAACAATCTTCAATTTTTATGTCTTAAAGAAAAAATTACAACAAAACAGGTTAATTTAAATAAATTTGGGGTAATGTCAAGATATTTCCTTAAGGGTATGTCTGATTAAGACGGATGATCCTGACATTGCAAAAGGGTAGAACAGAGGTGGCGGCTGAACAGGCTGGTTACAGAATGTCAACTATCCTGGCGGTTGCCCCTTGCAGACGTCTGCCGACAACCTTGAGGCAGCTGGAAAGGATTTTCACCCCCAGAGCCGGATTATCCCGGATAACTTGCCGAACCTTGTCACAGGGCAGCAGAAGGGCACGGGACTCCTCCATGGTCTCAAGAGAGACATCAGCAGGAAGCCCCTCTGCCAGATTGCGTTCACCGAAGATGGCCCCTTCTTCCAGAATAGCTAAAAGAGCCGGTCTGCCGCTGAATTTATTGGTCTTTCTAACTGACAGTTTGCCGGTAAGCAGAAAGCCGATATAAGAGGCCCGCTCTTTTTCATTACTTAAAACAGTGCCGGCAGGGAAAGTGCGGGATTCAATCCAGGATACCAGGTCCGCAAACTCCTCCCTGGTAATGGAAGGAATAAACCTGGCGAAAGACTCCCAGGATACTTCTCTATTCTCTATATCACCATCAGTCATCGGCAGCTCTCAGCTTTCTCACTCCTTAATCATCTTATGGCGTCTCTGAAGGTAGGCATCCTGCATAGCCACATAAGGATCAAAGGTTGCCGCCAGAAAATCCTCATAATCACCGATGTTGAAAGAAGTATTATTCACATACTTGCCTAACAGAAGCGCTCCTCCGGAGACTGTACTCCAGCCTGAAAGTATGTAGGTGTCGGGACGAAAAAAAAGGTCCCCGGTCATGCCAACCGTATCCCTGAGAGAGGAGGGTCCCAGAACGGGCCAACATAAATAAAGACCATGGCCTATACCGTAATAGCCCATAGTCTGACCAAGATCCTCATCATCACCTTCGTCCAGACCAAAAACATCTTCTGCAGCATCTGCCATACCAAGTATCCCTACAGTACTGTTGATAAAAAAACGTACACCCTCAACAGAACCGTTCTTGAAATCTCCCTGGAGGAAGCTATTAGCCATACTTACCGGGCTCAATATATTATTAAAAGCATTACGGAATGATATCCGAAAATCTCTGGGCACCACATCCCCATAAACTTTGGATACCGGTTTAAGAAACCAGAAATAGAGTTTATCGTTAAACCGGAAGAACATCCGGTTTGCCGGTTCCAGAGGATCCCTGATAGTCAGCATTTCCCTATCTTCGGGGAAATCTTCCTCCCAGTCAGCAAATTCCGGCGAATCATCTTCTTCTGCCGGGACAACGGTTGTTCCAACGCCGGCCCGAACCTGGCCTACGGCTAAACAGCAGACCAGAAGAGCCAGAAAGAAGACATAGACGGATGCTCCGTATTTGCTGTTACCGGACCCGGCTTTCACGGACATTTCTTTATCCCTGATTTTGTAGTCATAATCACAGCCTGACTCTTAATCCAGCTCTTAAAATACCCAAGCTACTGTTTGATCAAAAATTAAATGTATGGATATATACAGGACCGAGATATTCATTCCACTATTCCTGCTCTAATTTCTCCCGCAACTTTTTACTGAGTTCGGAATAACCACTGCGCTTCATTATCCGATCAAACTGTTTACGATAATTGCTTATAAGGCTGGTCCCCTCCACAATTATATCATAAATCCCCCACTCACCGTCTTTTTTAATAAGCCGGTAATCTATAGGGGTTTCCTGTCCTTTTTGCTCATTCCTAACCTTACTGTAGACGATAGCCCGATCCCCTCTTTTTCGCTGCTCATAAAAATTGGCATCGGCTTCACAGGAACAGTTCTTCAGCCTGTTGATATAAGTATCTTTCAAAAGCTGCAGAAAAAGGGAGGTGAATTCTTTCCTCTGTTCGTCATTTATATCCCGCCAATGCCTGGCCAAGGCCCTTTTTGCTATTTCTTCGTGATCAAGCCTCTCCTCGATCAGGGAAAGAATTCTTTGTTCCTGCTGTTCCCAGTCGTCCCCTGTTTCTTCCTCCTGCAGGATATCGATAATCCGGTTGACGGTTGCCTCCAACTGGGATAATGGCTCTTTTTCCTCAGCCAGCAGGGGCTTCTGGCCTGCCGACATGTAAAATGAAATACCGCAGCAAAAAAAGACAAGTATATATATTATTCTCCTCACAGGAACCATTGTTGCCCCTCCCCTAAGTTATCCGCTGGTTATGACTTCATATCTCCCCGAAAACATACTTGCTGACCAGCTCTTCCAGATCAACAGCTGATTCGGTATCAAAAATCAGGTCTCCCTCTTCAAGATAATCCATGGCCCCGCCCTGGCTTATCCGGACATACTTGTCGCCGATTATTCCCTGGGTTTTGATGGAGGCTATGGCATCCTCAGTAACCCTTATCTTATCAGGCAAATACAGGCTGACCATAGCCCGAAAGTCATCAGTAAGGGTAATTTCATCCACCCTGCCCACCTGAACCCCGGCAATGGAAACCACCGACCCCTCTTTCAAACCGCCCACATTCTGGAATTCAGCCTTGAGGGTGTAATGATCGTCTCTGGTCAGCCAGACGAACTCACCGAACTGCATGGAAATATAGGCAAATACCAGAAAACCTGCAATCAGGAAAAGTCCAACAATCAGTTCTGTATTTATTTTTCTCATAAACTCTCTTCCATTTCTCTACTTAAGTATATATCTCCCATAGTTTCCCTGGCAAATTTACTGATTTCCGGATCAGCACTCAACTGAATCTCCTCAGGATTATTAAAAAACAGGAATTCTCCATGACTTAAGAGGACAACCTTATCCGCCAGATTAAAGATTTTGGGAATGTCATGACTGACAATTATTGACGTATAATCGAATTCTTCCTGGGTCTTGCACATCAAGCGATAAATATCAAGAGTTATTTCAGGATCAAGACCGGTGGTAGGTTCATCAAAAAGCATTATTTCAGGAGAAAGCATAAGAGCCCGGGCCAGCCCCACCCTTTTGACCATGCCTCCGCTCAACTGAGCCGGATATTTATCGCCATGGCCTTCCAGTTCGAGCTGGGCCAGCATGGTATTTACCCGTTCGTCTATTTCGTCCCTGCTTAAAGAGGATCTCTCCCTCAGTGGCAGGGCCACATTGTTATAGACATTAAGAGAATCGAGCAGGGCTCCTCCCTGAAACAGGACACCGAACCTCTGCCTTAACTCCTTGAGTTTGCGGGAAGACATGCCGACAACATTTCTGCCTCCTACCAGAACCTCGCCGGAATCAGGCTGCAGCAACCCCAGGATCAACTTCAGAGTGACACTTTTGCCCTGGCCGCTGCCTCCGGCAATTACCGTACTCTGTCCTCTATCAAAGGAAATGTCGACTTCCTTCAGTATCTGCTGCTTGCCGAAGGACTTGCTTACTTTTTTAAACTCTATAACGGTTTCCTGCATACTATCAAGTCCTTACATCATAAGTGCCGTAATCAGATAATCCCAGATCAGAACCGAGATGGAGGACAGGACCACCGCCGCGGTTGTAGCACTACTGACTCCTTCCGCCCCGAAGCCGCCATGTCGGGACTGATGAACAAAGTACCCCCGTCCCGTGCAGATCCAAACCATTAACAGAGCGAAAACAAAGGATTTGATGATTCCCAGTTTGATATCGGCATTAACCACACTCTGTTCAATACCGGCAAAGAAAGCGCCGGAATTAACGCCTAAAAGCTTAACCCCGGCAAAATAACCGCCCCCGATACCTACGAGATTGAAAAATTGGGTCAGAACTGGTATGGAAATCAACGAGGCCAGAAACTTGGGGCTGATTAAAAAACGGAAGGGATCCACCGCCAGACATTCCAGGGCATCAAGCTGTTCAGAGTTGCGCATTATCCCTATTTCCGCACACATGGCTGAACCGGCCCGGCCTATCACCATCAGGGCGGTAAGGACAGGGCCGATTTCCCGGATAAGGGTCAAAGAAACAGCAGAGCCCAGCATCCCTTCGGAGCCGAACTGTTTCAGGCTGTAATAGCCCTGGAGTCCCAGAACCATTCCGGTAAAGGCGGCTGTAAAAAAAATTACTGTGATCGAATCAACTCCGATCAGTTTGATCTGCCGCACCATCTCCCGGAAACGGAAGGGCCGGGAAAAGATACCCAGAAAGGCGGAAACCAGAAAAAGCCCCATCCTGCCGGTATCCCGGAAATAATATAGAGTGAGACTTCCCAGTTGTTCTATATATGATAACATCTTTTTTATACAAGCTCAGTAAATACGTTGTCGATTCGGCCAAAAAGTTTTTATTTAAAGGAACTGTCTCAGGTGTTAGTTATAAGACTTACAGTCATTGCTATCCCTGGACCCGACCTCTGACTCCCTGAAGCATGCAATACGATCTTATAGCCCTTAACTGCCGCTACAGCCACTCCTGCCTCAGCCTTTTTTACCTCAACAGGGCCCTGCGGAAATGGATCCCGGGCTGCCGGATCCGAATAAATCAGTTCACTATCAATGAACCATACTACCACATCCTGCTGCACTTGACAGCACTTGATTCCGAGGCCATCTTCTTTTCTGTATATCTCTGGAATTCGGGGATCATTGGCAAATTAATTAAAGACCTATACTTAGTCAAGCCAAATCTCCCCATTATCCTGGGCGGCCCCCAAGCACTACACCTGGACGGAGAAACCCTGCCTCCAAATTGCAGTACAGTGCGAGGACCGGTAGAAGGACTTTCCCTAACTTTCTACCAGGATTTGCAGGCGAAAAAAACAGCGGACCATTATGAAGCGGGGAAAGAAACCTATTTCCCCTTTCCCTATACAGACCAGGACTTCTCAGAGGGACTGGTAAACCGCAATATCTACTACGAGTCTTCCCGGGGCTGTCCCTTCTCCTGCAGCTACTGTCTATCTGCTGAAGGAGAAGGAGTGCATACCAAGGACATTACGGAAGTCAAAAAGGAACTGGCGGAAATTATGGGGCACAGACCGGGAGTAGTCCGTTTCGTGGACCGAACCTTCAACTTTTCCGCACCAAGAAGCCTGGAGATCTGGCACTATTTAAAGAGCAGAGGGGAAAAGACGGTCTTCCATTTTGAAATTGCCCCTGATCTTTTTACTGAAGATATGTTTCTCTTCCTGGAGACGGTCCGGCCCGGCAGGTTCCAATTCGAGATCGGGCTCCAGTCCACCAATCCGGAAACCCTTAAGGCGATCAACCGGGTAACCGACACCGAAAAATCCCTGGAAACCATCAAGCGCCTGGCGGCAAACAATAACATCCACCTCCATGTCGACCTCATCCTGGGCCTTCCCTCTGACAACTGCGATACCTTCCGCAGATCTTTCAACCAGGTCTTTCAGAGCTGTCCCCACTATATCCAGATGGGCCTGCTGAAAGTCCTTCCTCAGACCCCGATCCGGGACCAAGCGGAGGAATTAGGGCTCACTTACCGCCAGGAACCACCATACCAGATCCTGTCCACCAGGTGGCTGTCCCATCAGGAACTGGGCAGGCTGTACTGGTTCGGTCAGTGCGTGGAGGCCTTTTACAATAACCGCTACTTTGTCTCTTTTTTCAGCTATCTTAGGAAAAGGGAAGAGGGATTCGATTTTTTCCAAAACCTCCTTGACCTCTGCCGGGCCGAGAACTTTTTCCGGCTGGCCGGAACCCAGGAATTCATGACAACACTTCTCTGTAAATTGACGGAGCAGAGAGAGGACCGGAGAATTATCAGAGAAATACTGCGCTACGACTGGCTGCGCACCGGCAAGAGATTCCTGCCGGAACCCTTGGCTTCAGTAGATCTGCAGGCGGCAAAGAAAAGGATGAGGGGGACCCTTCCCCATGACTATCCCCCTTTCTACACCAGGAAAACCAGAAACATCTTTTTTAAACAAAGCACCTTCTCCCCTTTCTCAACAAAGGCTATGCAGGAACTGGGAATACCCCCCGGGCGGGAGAAAACAGTCTGCTTCCTGCCGGAACAGGAGGATACAGTCAAAAGACTGCAGCGGACAGCCGCTTTTTAAAAAAACTCACTTCTTTATTTTTAATTACAGTCCCCACTGCACGACTTCCGAGAGGGAGGGGTGAATATGGACGGCGCCAAGGATAGCGTCAATACTCTGATCTCCGGTCATCATAGCAACAATGACCTCGTGAATAAGGATGGAAGCCTGAGGCCCGATAATGTGGCAGCCCGCGATGCGCCCTTTCTCAGGAAAAACGATATATTTGACAAATCCCTGATCCGCTCCGACAGCTTCTCCCATGGCAGTATCAGTATAGGCAAATTTCCGCACCTCATAATCCAGGCCCCGGGAGCGGGCCTCCTGTTCGGTAAGCCCCACGGATGCCACCTGCGGAGAACTGAAAACAGCGTGAGGCATAATGCTGTAGTCCATGGCAACCTTCTTTTGGGCGATAAGGTTGTGGGCCACGGTATTTGCTTCCCGGTTGGCGGCGTGCTTGAAAGGCGCCCTGCCGATTATGTCACCCAGGGCCCAGGTTCCGGGCTGGGTCGTGGCCAGATATTCATCGGTTTTCACATACCCCTGCTCATCCCTCTCCATGTAGGTATTTTCCAGAGCCAGGATATCGGTATTAGGCTTGAGCCCGGTAGCCACCAGGAGACATTCCGCTTCCAACTCAGAGACCCTGCCGGAACCGTCGGTCACCGTCACTTTTTTAAGCCCCTGATCCGTCCGGGAAACCCTATTTACGGAAGCTCCGGTCAGGACCCGGTATTTGGTGGAGAAGATCTCCGTGAAAGCAGCGGCAACCTCTTCATCCTCCCGGCTAAGCAGATGGGAAGATCTCTGGATAAGGGTAACCCGCGTCCCAAGGGCCCCATAGAAATGAGCCAACTCTACGGCAATATAGCCCCCACCAATAATAATCAGGGATTCAGGCTGGGCCGGGGGACGGAGGGCTTCGTTGCTGGTCCAGAAATCAACCTCGGAAAGTCCGTTAATATCGGGGATGCGGGGGCGGCAGCCGGCGGCAATCACAAAACGCCGTGCAGAGATTTCCTCATCGCCGATTAGCAGGGTATGAGGTGAACAGAAGACAGCTTCCCCCTGGTAATATTCAAAAATCTCCTGATTTTTTATGGACTCCGCCATCCGGGCTGCCTGCCGGTCCACATGTTCTTTTGTCTTTCTGACGATCCCGTCAAAATCTATTCCTGTTATTTCACCGCGCACCCCAAAACGGGAGGAATGTCTGACTGTCTCCGCTATATCAGCACTGTGGATCAATCTCTTGGAGGGGATACATCCCCGGTTAAGGCAGGTCCCGCCCAAGGGCCCTTTTTCGACAAGGGCGGTTTCCCAGCCGAGGTTTACTGCTGCATACTGGATTAACAGCATTCCCGAACCGGCACCTATTACAATCAGGTCATACTGTTTTTCAGCCATAACCCTTTCCGGTCTACCCCTTTACCGCTAATTCCTCACTGCTGCGGTAAAGGATCTGCCTTCTTTTCAGATTGGAACAATTCATCGTCTTTCCAGTCCCTCAACCACTGATTCGTACTTTTCGTGAATCATCTTCCGGTCAAATTCCCGGAACTCTTCCAGCATGGCCTCCTCCTCTTGGACGGTCAAGTAAGTCCTGGAAGCGGGAAAGAAGACCTTGTCTTCCTTCTCGATATGCCGGGGGTAGAATCCAACCAGAGTCTTAAGATTGTCAGAGATTTCGCCCAGTGCATCCCTGGCGCCGTCGCGATAACGGCTGTTGGCTTCAGCAAGCGATTTGGTAGTCCGGCGTCCGAAGGCATGTTCCTCAATCAGTTCATCCATAAGGCGCCGGTCTTCGATGGATAATTCTTTTTCTTTGAGATCCCTAAAGAGTATGTCCTCTTCTTTCCCGTGATGTGTGCGATCAGCATACATGCTAATAAAATCAACCGCCGTGTCGATGAGTTCGGGCTCGACTTCGTTATCCAATTCAATCTGCCTCAGAAAATCCTTGTTGATCAGTGAAATCATTCGTTCAATCAGGCGATGTTCGATCATTAACGGGCCACGTGCTTGCATATCCGGCTCCTCTTTTTTAAGTTCCCAAACTACAATCTTTTGAACAAGTCAAAAGAACACCAGGAGACCTTTCCCTTATTACAGATTAATACAGGATAGGTTGTTTTTTGTAGCTTTTTTTATACTGAAATCTGATATAAACCTGAATCGAGTCCGGAATTGACTTCAAAACGTTCAACACTTCTGATATATTACACGTTTCTGCCTGACAAATGTAATAATCAAGGATACAACTATGCTGCAAAATTTTCTTTTTCCGTTACATCCCGGGACCCCGGTCAACAAGATACTTGGCATGGCTCAATTTATTCACTTTTTTGAACCGGAAAAGGTATATCTTCTCCTTGTTGCTTCCGGCAACAGTTCCCGGCATACCAAATGGATTGACAGCATCGAACAAGAGATGCGGGAAATCGGGCTTCCGGTGGAGCGTCTGCTCCGTTACGGCCATGTCCCCAGCCAGATCGTGAATGCTGCCCGGTCGACCCAGAGTATCATCTGCTTTCTAAAAAAATGGAAAAACCCCTTGAAGAAGGCCCTGGCCGGCAGCGTGGTCAGTGATGTAGTCCGCATGAGTGAAGAACCGGTCCTGATCTATAAAAAAACTCTGTCATCACACGCCGACCAGACCTTAAACAGCATCATGTATGCCACCAACTTCAAATATTCCACCAAAACCTGTACCAAGTATATCCAGCACAAAGCCTTTAAGGCCAGGCGCCTTATACTGCTCCACGTCGGAAAGCGGGCGCCTGACCCGACAGCTGAGAAAAAACGTCTGGAGGCGATCCACACCAATCTGGACCGACTGGTTTCGGATTGTAAGAATGGTTTCGAAGCCATCGAAAAACGCGAAGTCGTCGGTATAGGAGTAGCCCGCAAGATCCTCAGTTATGCCAGAAAAAACAAAGTGGATTTGCTGGTTATCGGCAAGATTGACACAGGGGGCTTTTTCGGCCGTTTCACAGGAGGCACGACCGAAGCCGTCTACAACCGCGCCCCCTGTTCTGTTCTCATCATCCCCGGCGGAAGGTAAATAATGCAGGCTTTAATCAAAAAAAATATCGTTTTTTTGGCCGCCCTGGGCATTTCTTTTGCCATTATCGCTCTCGGGGTAGGAAGCCCTGAACTGCTTGAGCTGGTTTCAACAGAGCTACATACCCGGATCATCGACAACTTTGGCTGGGGATATCTGCTGGGGTCCCTGCTTTTCATGATTTTCAGTATAGTCATAGCAGCAAGCCGTTTCGGAAAACTGAAGCTCGGCCTGGACCATGAGAAGCCGCAATACAGTTATTTCGGCTGGTTCAGCATGCTCTTTGCCGCAGGTATGGGTATCGGCCTGATCTTCTGGGGAGCAGCCGAACCCTTGAGCCATTATGCCCAGCCTCCGAGTCATATCCCGGCCGAATCCGGAGATGCCGCATCCTTTGCCATGCAGCACAGTTTTTTCCACTGGGGTCTGCATCCCTGGGCGATCTACATAGTTATGAGCCTGGCCGTGGCCTACTTTTCCTTTCGCCGCGGCATGCCCCCACTCATTTCCAGCTGCTTTTATCCTTTACTCGGCGAGCGCATCTACGGTCCTCTCGGCTACCTGATCGATATCCTGTCGGTCCTGGCCACCCTTTTCGGGATTGTGACCTCTCTGGGCCTGGGCGCCATGCAGATCACCAGCGGTCTGGCCAGCATCTCTCCCCTCCCGGACGCCTTCTCCACCATCCTGGGGGTAATCGGAATCGTAACCGTATTGTTCATGATTTCCAGCATGACCGGCCTGGACAAGGGAATCCAGATCCTGAGCAAGGCCAATATACTGCTGGCCCTGCTACTTTTGGCCTTTATGCTGGTGGTCGGTCCCACGGTTTATATATTCAACGTTTTTACCACTACCATAGGCGACTATTTTTCCTCACTCCTGGACATGAGCCTTTCCAGCAACCCCTTTCAGGGCTACAAGTGGACCAAGACCTGGACCCTGTTTTACTGGGCCTGGTGGATTTCCTGGGCTCCATTTGTAGGGCTTTTTGTGGCCAGTATCTCCCGGGGCCGGACCATCCGGGAATTCATCCTGGGAGCCATGCTGGTGCCCACCCTGCTGACCTTTCTCTGGTTCAGTGTCTTTGGGGGGGCCGGTTTGCACCTGCAGATCGTAAATGAAGTCGACATTGCCGGCAAGGTAGCAGACAACGTCTCCGTAGCCCTGTTTCAGCTCTTTTCCTACTATCCTTTCAGCAGCGTATTGACCCTGATCGCGGTTATGCTGCTAATGGTTTTTTTCATTACCTCGGCTGATTCCGCTACCTATGTCCTGGCCATGATGACCTCTGACGGCAACCTGCGTCCCTCGAACTGGAAAAAGATTATCTGGGGAATCACGGTTTCAGCCACAGCCTGTATCCTGCTTTTCTCCGGAGGGCTGGATGCCCTGCAACGCATGTCTATAACCGCGGCCTTACCCCTTACAATCATTATGCTTCTAATGTGCTATTGTCTTTGGCTGGGCATGAGCTATGAGTGGCGCCAGTCTTCTGCAGAAGCAGAGACAACTGAAATGGAGGTGGCCGCAGAAAAAGAATAAATATCGCCGGCCCATAGATCTTAGTAAAGAATGAACCCGGATCAGGTGAAACCGGGATTACAACATCTTTGCCGGCTGACCGGTGGATGACAAAACATTACTCCACAACCTGCCGTCGGGATTAATTTTTCTGCGCCTGGACACCGCCAGACTGGTGGGAACATGGGTGAACTGATCCCGCCAGTAACCCACCACCATGTTGGTCCGGCCCGACATCCCGGCGTGGACTGCATTATGGCCCAGGAGGAGGCAGAAGACCGAGTCGGAAGGTGTTGCCCGGCAGCTGCGGATGGTGTAGCTGGGGTCAATGTACTTGAGGGTGAACTCCATTCCTATCTCATGGAAATATTTCTCGATACCTTCTTTAAGGAACACCCCGATATCCCCGAGCCTGATGTTGCCTGACGGGTCGCGCTCGTCCGTCTTTGCCATTAGCTCCTGCCCGGCTCCCTCGGCCACCACGATCACCGCATGTTTTTTAAGTTCCAGCCTCTTCTTCAGGCTGGCCAGGAAGGCCTCCATGGTAAAGGGCACTTCCGGAACCAGACAGTAATTAACGTCGCTGTTTGCCATGGTGGCGTAAGCAGTAATAAATCCGGATTCACGGCCCATGAACTTGACCAGGCCGATACCGTTTCTGGCCCCCACTGCCTCCATATGAGCGGCATAAATTGCATTTCTTGTCTCCGAAACCGCAGTTTCAAAACCGAAAGACTTCTGAACGAAAGAAATATCGTTATCAATAGTCTTGGGCACGGCAATGACCGAAAGCTGCAGTCCTCTTTTGTAAGCCTCCTGCACTATAGCCCTGACGGCATGCAGGGTCCCGTCGCCGCCGATAGCAAAGAGGATGCCGATACCCCTCTTTTCCAGGTTGTCCACCATATCCGGAACATCCTGAGGCCCTCGGGACGAACCGAGGATGGTTCCTCCCTTCTGGTGGATATCGTCCACTACTTCCGGACCGAGTTCAATGGGCTCATGACTGTATCTGCTGGACAGTCCCTCCAGACCGTAAGGAAACCCCAGAACCCGCTGGACGCCGTAATGATATTTAAGACTGAGGACAATGGCCCGGATCACATCATTGATACCCGGGCACAGGCCGCCACAGGTCACGATGCCGCAGGACAGCCGGGAAGGATCAAAAAAAATCTCCCGCCTCGGTCCGGCCATCTCAAAGGAAGGCAAAACCTCACCCAGATCCAGGCAGTATTTAATGTCACGGGGATCAGTATGATAGAGAACTCTCTCCTCCTCTTCGACAAACTCAACATCAGACATAGGGGATGGTAGTCTGGAGTGGTCAAGTCTCTCAATCGTAAACTCAAATTCCGAATCAGTCATATTCCGAACCTTTTTTATTCTTATTTTCAGGTGATACCCGTAAGTATATTCCGGGAAGCCCGGAGAAGAGCCGCTTTTTTCAGTAGCCCAGTTCGCCGGATGCCTCTCGTACCACCTTGGCACTCTCACTGAGGGCTTCATACTCTGTCTCAGTCAACTCCGGCCAGAGCTCCGCCTCAATACCATTGCCGCCAACCAACCTGGGCACAGAGAAACAAACGCCCTGCAGCTCTTTAATGCGGGTAGTAAGGCTGGCAACCGTAAATACCGCCCCTTCGTCGTCGCGGACAGCCTGTACGATCCTGGCCAGACCGGCACCGATACCGTAATAAGTAGCGCCCTTGCCTTCGATGATTCGATAAGCTGCGCGCCGCACTCCCTTATCAATATTTTCCTTCACTTTACCGGTAACAGGCCTGTTTACCTGGGCGGCAAACTTATAAAGAGGAACACCGCCGACTCGAACGCCGGACCAGGCCAGGACCTCGGAGTCCCCATGCTCACCGAGCACATAGGCATGTACCGAACGGGGGGCCACCTTGATATGCTCACCGATCAGGGAGCGAAACCGGGCTGTATCCAGGATGGTTCCCGAACCGATCACCTTCTGATGTTCATGATTAGATATCCGGGTCACCATCTGGGTGATAATATCCACCGGGTTGGAAGCAACCAGCAGCAAGGCCCCGGGGGCGTGACGCATAACTTCGGGGATAACTTCTTCGAAGACCTTGGCGTTTCTGCCCAGGAGCTCCAGTCTGGTCTCACCGGGGCGCTGACTGACCCCGCAGGCAAGGATGACTACCCCGGCCCCTTCCAGATCGGAGTAATCGCCGGCTGTTACCCGGGCCGAATGGGACCAGGGCGTGGCGTGCATGATATCCTCAGCATGGGCTTCGGCCAGAGACCGGTTGAGGTCAACCAGGACAATTTCACTGGATACACCACCGAGCACCATGGCATAGGCAGCGGTGCTGCCGACAAAACCGGTTCCAATTATGCCTACCTTCATATTGACCACCTCCTGGCCCGCTGTTTTTGGTTAAACCGGCCGAACACAAATGAAAGTCCTGAGGTTAACCCTGAAACACCACGGGAATGTACAATCTTACTATTCAGGTTAATGGAGCCCATTTCAAATATCAACACCATTGTTTAACTGCAGGTGTCTCACTGCATCGCTTCTTCCTTGACCTGTCTTCTGTATGAACCTAAAATTTGAAGAAGCTGAATAGGCAAATCCAAAGCTTCAATCATACCAGAATCTCTTATATAGGGATGAAATATATGAAAGGCAGCGAAGAAGAAAAGAAATACGAACAAACCGAGCATCCCCGGGAACCCCGGCATTCTCCAGAACAGCATCACTCCCTGAAACGTCAGGAATATTTTCCGGGGACCGGCAGACAGATTGAACCCTTTTCTACTGGGCCTGGTGAGTGGCCTGGGCTCCTTTTATATTAGGGGCAGGAATGATCGCCGCTGTCCTGCTGGTTTCCGGGGGGCTGACAGCTCTGCAGGCCGCAGTTATAACTGCGGGTATGCCTTTCTCTGTGGTAATGGCGGTAATGGCCTACTCCATGATCGTGGCACTTCGGGAGGAAGAGGCTGCACCCCGCCGAACCATTGGAGGCAGCCGAGCGGAGGAACCCTGGACAGGACGCAAAGAATTTACCCAAAAAGCTTCCGGTTAAATACTCTGCAGGTAGGCATCCGCATCATGGGCCACAATTACCCCGTAGTTGATAGCCCCCAGCCAGCCTGACATTATTATGCCCACCGAACCTGTGTGAAAGAGACCCGGGACCTTCTTAAAGATATTGCGGGAGAGATTGAGGCCGGCAAACTTGGTGCCGAAAGAAGTCCCTTTGGTATGCAGGGTGTAGCGGTTAAAGGTAGTTGGGGTGGCCGCCTCCAGCCAGTCACATTTATTCCGGACATCCGGGATATAATGCTCCAGATCATTGAGGCATCGTGCTATGAGAGATTCTTTGGCGGCATCATAATCTTCCCGGTCAAGTCCGGCCCAGTCATCGTAATTACTGTTCATGGAGGCGACTATGGTGTAGTCCGGGGGCTGGTCCGGCCTGGTCTGGGGATAATAGACGGAAAAAGTCCGGCTGCCGGTCTCAATGTCCCTCATTTCAGCAGCATCAAATTCCTTGGAGCTGGAAAAGAAGATCAAATCACCTATATCCGGAATGCTCTCCCCCTGCTTGATTCCCATGTAGACCTGACAGCTGGAGTTGTTTATCCGCACGGTTTCATATTCCGCCAGAAAATCGTCAGGAAAATTCTCCCTGCCGGCGAGATTATCAATGGTATTGGTGATACCACTGTTAGAG
>JBKHJR010000041.1:0-24220 GCA_046537975.1 Desulfurivibrionaceae bacterium | reverse complement strand
GTCCGCGATGCACACGAGGACGTGCGGGTAATCACCCGGTTTAACGGCGAGGACTCCGTGAAGCTATCGGTCCTCAAAGAAGCCGAAGCCAACACTGTGGAGGTGGCCCGGGCTGTGGAGCAGAGGATGTCGGAGCTGGACTCCGCCTTTCCCGAAGAGCTGCAGATCAGCTACGTGGAGAATCAGGCCACCTACGTACAGCAATCCATTGACGGGGTGCGAGACGCTGCTATCACGGCTGCAGTACTGCTCATCATCGTCGTTTATCTGTTTCTGGGCAGCATCCGGCAGGTAATCGCGATGGGCGTGGCCCTGCCTCTGACCATGGTCTTGAACTTCGGCCTGATGAAGCTGGCCGGCTTCTCGCTGAACATCTTCTCGCTTGGCGGGCTGGTGGTCGCCATCGGAGTGGTCCTGGACAACTCTATCGTGGTCCTGGAGAATATCACCCGGTTGCGCCGCGAGCATCCGGAAGAGGATATTGTCCGGCAGTCAGTGGCCGCCACCGACGAGGTCGGGCCGGCACTCCTGGCGGCCACAATGTCCTTTCTGGCCCTTTTCGTACCCTTCCTCCTGGTGCCGGGACTGGTCAGCCTGCTGTTCCGGGAGCTCATTCTGGTAATGGCCGGTATCGTGGTCATTAGCCTCGTCGTTGCCGTCACTGTTACGCCCATGCTGGCGGCCACCCTGCTGGCCGGACGCGGACTTCCCCGACAAAAGACGCGCTTTGAGCGCTTTTTTGACAGGGTCACCCAAGTCTATGGATGGGCCCTGGGCAAGGTCCTGCGGGTTCGATGGGCGACTATGGTGGTATTTCTGGGAATTCTTGCCGGTGCGGTCCTGCTGTTCGGGCGGGTGGGGACCGAGTTTCTGCCGCTGATGGACGACGGGCAGCTTATGGTCAAAGTCAAACTGCCGGTGGGGGCTTCGGTGGAGGAGACCAACCGGGCGCTGGCCAGGATAGAGAAACGCATCAGTGACGATCCCAGGATAGAAAGCATTTTTCGGCTGAGCGGCGGACAGGTCCGCGGGCTCTACACCTACGAGATATCCAACGAGGGACAGCTGGACATCCAGCTCGTTCCCAGGGCCGAGCGGGAGGTGAGCACTGCGGAGTACGTGCAAAGCCTGCGAGAGAAACTGCGTAAAATCCCCCTGCCCGGAGTCAAGGCCATGGCCAAACAAAGCCCAATCACGGGCATTAAGGGAGGCCAAACCTCGGATATCGTGGTCGAGATAAGCGGGGAGGACACCGGGGAGCTTTCCAGGCTGGCCGAGCGCACAGCCGATATCATGGGGGAGGTGGAAGGGCTTACCAATGTTTACGTATCCATGGACCTTTCCCAGCCGGAATACCAGGTGCGGATCAACCGCACCAAAGCCGCCGAACTGGGCGTCTCGGTCGCCGAGGTGGCCGACTCCCTGCAAACCCTGATTACCGGCACGGTCCCCACCCGCTACCGGGAAGGATCGGAATACTTCGACATCCGGGTTCTGGTTCCGGAGGTGGAGCTCGACAGCCGCGAGGCTGTGGCCAACCTGCCCTTGAAAAATGCTCAGGGCAAAACGCTTCGTCTGCGTGATGTGGCCAGCGTGGTGCCGGCAACAGGACCGGTGGAGATTATCAGAGAGGACCAGGCCAAGCAGGTGACAGTGGAAGCCGATATGAGCGGCGGAGATCTGGCGGGAGCGGTCAGCCGGGTGCGCAGTTCACTGGCAGATATGGACCGGCCCGCGGGCTATGAATTCAACTTCGGCGGACGGGCGGAGCTGATGTCCGAGATGAAGGACACGGTGCTGGCCGTTCTGGTTTTTGCCCTGTTTTTCTCCTTTATAATACTCACGGTTCAGTTCAACAGCCTCAAGCTGCCGGCCATGATCCTGGGCTGCGTCCCTGTTTGCCTCGCGGGTGCAATTTATCTTCTCTACTTAAGCGGAGTGCTGCTGGGCGCAACGGTCATCATCGGCATGTTGGTGGTCATCGCGGTTACTGTCAACGACGGCGTGCTGTTGCTGACCTTCGCCGGAGAAATCCAGGAGAAACAAGGGCTGGGGAAATTTCAGTCTGTTATGCAGGCGGCAAAGATCCGGCTCCGGCCGCGCCTGATGACCACTATTACCACCATGATGGGTTTTTTGCCGCTGGCGCTCAACCTGGGTGAAGGCGGCGCCATGCTTCAGCCTATGGCGGTAGCTGCCATCGGAGGGCTCATTCTGGAAATGGCGGTGGCCCTTTTTCTGATGCCGTGCCTCTATGTGGTTGTTACCAGGGAAAATGCTTTGCCCCGTACCGATGTTATATGAGTACAACAGCCATCGTCATTAATCTCAGACCACCTGACCCCGACAAGTTGACTAAACACAGGGGTCATACTTTAACATGCTGAGATAAAAAAGAATCATGTCAAGTAATGCACCGAAACTTTAAATTTCGATCTTCGCTACAGGATTCCGGTATTATAACTTTTAATCTTGAGCCTTGGGCCTTGCTGTCTACTGTACTGCTGACGCTACTGGGGTCGGACCACGCTATCATGATGATTTTTAAATATTTATGTCCCAGAAATATGGGTTTTCGCGGTCTATATCATCTTTTTTGGCCTTAAAACGATATATAGTCATTTGTGGGCTCAAGGAGCTGATAATCTGCCTCCATTCCCCTCGCCCCTCTTCCCTTGGCCAGGATCCCAATTTTGCCTTTACCTTATCAACAAATTCCCGATTACCGAAGGTTGAACGTATTCCTGGTCAAACTGATTAGTTAACCAACCATTTTTCGAATTCTTTCACCGGCATCGGCCGATCGAAGAGATACCCCTGATAGGCATCACACTGGTATTTTTCCAGATAGGCTTTCTGTTCTTCGGTTTCTACCCCTTCGGCGACAACCTGAAGTCCCAGCGAGTGGCCCATGGCGATAATTGCGCGAACGATTGCCGAGTCATGCATGGAATGACCGATATCCCGTACAAAGGAGTTATCAATCTTGATTTGCTCAATCAGCAAGCGTTTGAGATAAGACAATGATGAATACCCGGTACCAAAATCATCCATCAAGGTGCCGACGCCGAGTTTTTTCAACTCCTGCAAGCGTTCAGTAACGTAGTTGATATCATCCAGCACTACTGTCTCGGTCAACTCCAGCTTCAAGTTGACCGGGTTAACCCCGGTGTTCTGAATAATTTCCTGCAAGCGATGCACAAAATCATGTTGGCGAAATTGCCGGGCGCTGATATTCACCGCCAGATTGAACGGCCTGTTTGGGGATTGTTTTTGCCAGGCACGCAATTGCCGGCAGGCGGTTTCAATAACCCAGTAACCAATCGGCACGATCAGGCCGGTATCCTCGGCCAATGGTATAAAGTCCGCCGGTGAGACCATTGAGCCACTGTCTTGCGGTACCCAGCGCAACAGGGCTTCGGCGCCCAGCAACTCCCTGTTGTGGTTGACCTGTGGTTGATAGTAGAGCAGGAATTCCTCCTGCTCCAGCGCCTTGGACAAGGCCGTTTCCAGTTTGGCTCGCTGCTCCACCTTGTCCTGCATCTCCGGATTAAAAAAGCGAACGGTATTACGCCCTGCCGCCTTGGCTTCATACAGCGCCACATCTGCCTGTTTGAGCAGCTCTTCCACACTGGCATCACGCCCGAGAAACAGGACCACCCCAATACCGGGCGTAATGCGATATTCCTTCACTTCATCAAGATGATAAGGAACAGTCAGATTAGACTGGATTTTCTCGGCGAGATCACTGGCCAGGTTGACGGCAGTATCCCTGTCGTGACTCAACCCTTCGAACAAGACAACAAATTCATCACCGCCGAAGCGGGCGACCGTATCCGCTGCACGCACCTGCTCTTTCAGCCGTTTTCCGACCTCAACCAGTAATTGATCCCCGGCATGATGTCCCTGGGTGTCGTTCAGCACTTTGAAGTGATCCAGATCCAGCATCAAAATCGTGCCATATTGATTGCTGCGCTCACCGGTCAGTCTCGCGTGTTCGATACGTTCAATGGCCAGTCGTCGATTGGCCAGCTGGGTCAGCGGATCATAAAAGGCCAGTTGATGGATATGTTGCTCTGCCTCTTTGCGCTCGGTGATATCGGAAAACGAACCGATATAATGGGTGACTTCACCCTGATCATTGTTCACAACACTAATGGTCAGCCATTCCGGATAGATACCCCCGCCTTTTTTTCGATTCCAGATTTCACCTTCCCAGCAACCCTGCTCATTAATCTCTTGCCACATCTGCTGGTAAAAAGCCTTGCTGTGCTGTCCCGATTTCAGGAATGTCGGCTTTTTGCCAATTACTTCCTCTGCCTCATAACCGGTAATACGAGTAAACGCCCGATTAACCCGCTGGATAATCTGTTCCCGATCAGTGATCATAATCCCGTTTTCCACTTCAAATGCCACGGCAGCAATTCGTAACTGCTCTTCGGTCGCCCGCTGCTCGGTTACATCCCGAATCAATGCCACATAACCCAGCAGTTCGCCATCCTCGTTACGCAAGGCGGTTCCCATGGTCTCGCCGATAAATACCTCGCCGTTCTTGCGTCGGTAGCGGATCTCGTAGCGGCCATCATGTGTATTGGCGTCCCGGTTATACCGCAGCTTCCCTTGTCGAATATACTCTTCGGCGTGCTCGTAGATCACTGAGCTCTGTTTGCCCTGAATATCATCCAGCTTGTAACCGAATACCTCGGCAAACCCGGAATTGACCCACTGGATATTACGTTGCGGGTCGGCCATGACAATGGCATCGCTAATACCCTCGGCGATAGCATGAAAGCGGGCCTCGCTGGCAGCCAGCTCCAGTACCCGCTGATAGTTTTCCATACCAAAGCCGATGTCATTCGCCATCTCTTCCAGCAAATGAATCTCTTTTTGCTGAAAAAATCCGGCGTCGCTGGCATAGATATTCAATACCCCGAAAATTTCATTGTTACGACACAAAGGAAAAGCGGCCGAAGCACGAATATTGAATTGCGCCGCCCGCGCGTGCCAGGGTCGGGTCATTTCATTCTGGGCAAAATCGTTGATAACCCGACGTTCCCCTGTTCGATAAGCCTGAGCGGTCGGCCCGTGACCTTCCGGTTGTTCGGAACCCAGGGCAATATGCAGACCTTCCAGATAGCCGGTCTGTCCACTGGCAGCGCTAACCTCAATACTCTCTTCCTGTTGATTCGGTAAGCCGACCCAGGCGAAGCTGAAACCGCCGTGCTCTACGGCGATATCACAGATTCGCTGAAACAGTGCCCCCTGTTCCGAGACCCGGACGATAGCCTGGTTGGTCTCGCTGAGTGCCGCATAAAGCCGGCTCATACGCTGTATCTCCGCCTCGGAATGTTTATGCCGGGTGATATCGGTGTGGGTACCCAGCATCAACAAAGGTTTGCCCTCCGGCGTGCGCGAAAGCAGGCGGCCCCGGTCCAGCACCCAGACCCAGTGCCCCTGTTTATGACGCATACGGCATTCGCATTCGTAATAATCCAGTTCACCGTTAAAATGGCGTTGTAACAGCTCATTGGCCTTGCACAGATCATCTGGATGAATATGTTCCGACCAGGTATCGATGGAGACAGGTGCCAGCTCGTCGAGGGTATAGCCGATCATCTCGGCCCAGCGCTCGTTGAACACGGTCCGGCCACTGGGCACATGCCACTCCCAGGTACCGGCGCGGGTGCCCTCGAGGATGCCGGCCAGCCGCCGGCGCTCTTCACTGAGTGCCTCGGCGGCACGATGGGTGCGATAATTTTCCCGCACACACAACAGAAAAACCAATAACGTGGAGAGCCCGACAAAAATCAGTCCCTTGACACTTTGCAGGGTACTCAGCGCATCGGCATCCACCGCCACCAGCGATACGAACCAGTCGCTGAGCAGGATCCAGGCAATGCCGAACAGCCCGTAACAGACAGCGACCCGGGCAGCCGCGACGCGTACGCGGGAAATATTGAGCATTGTCTTGTTATTCAAACCCGATCGCCGACTGTCCTGTTCAAAGATAAGGTTTCCATCACCGCGTGGTGATTTCCGATACTTAAGGTCTCGGCTACTTGGTACAATTTCAGTCTGTCCTCCTCATAACCCAAAATAAACCAAGATAATTCAAGCTGCATCCCAGGCTCGAGAACCTGCCGGCTGCCTGGAAAAACCACCTCGGGGTAATAAAAAATCGCTTTTTCAGCGATTGGCCTGAAGGACGAAGATATTTTATTTTCAGCCATACTTCCACCCATAATTCGCCTATAATTACTATAGTAATATACCCTGTCAATACAATTGATAAAGAAGACCAATAAAGGAAGGAATAAAGGAAGGAATAAAGGGGATAGAACTATTTTTAGATCTTTTTCGGGGTGAATTCAAATTGCAGTAAGATAAAGGGCTGCTCAAGTGGAACAGCCCTTTATCTATCTTCCGGCAATAATGTGACAGGTTACTTGTTATTCTCGAACAGGTCCTTATAGACCTTTTGCAGTTCACCGCTTCGTATGGATTCTTTCAGTTCCTCGGTTGGCATGTTGACCCATTTGTGCATATCGTCTTTACTCAAAAGGTTGTCAATATACCTGTTGACTTCATCGTCATCGTATTTTCTGGCTTCGGGAATAAATTTGAAGTAGAAATTGTGGGCAACATCATAAATTCCATGCCACCAAGTATAATCAGGACCCATCATGGCTGCACCCATACGAGCTCTACGCCCCTCATGATGCCAGAGTTCCCAGTATAACCAATCCATTTCATTTGAGAAGGCCGCTTCTCTTTCCAACAGGCCTTTGTCTTTGAGCATATTATAAATCTTGGTGCTGGGCCGGCCGAATTTAACATTATAGAGTTCTACAACGGCATCATATTGATAGTAATGACCATCGACGAATTCCTGTTGATGACAATTTGAACATACGTCTTTCATGTTCTCTCTTTTTTTCTTCCAGTTATCCTTATGTTTGGAAATCGGTGGTCTTAAGGTCCATGAAATTCTTTTGCCCACATCGTGCGTCAAAGGTTGGTCAGAAGTGGCGGACATATGACAGGTAGCACATGTCGGGGCCTCATAATAATCTTTGCCGACAACCCAGGAATCGCCTTCCATGTTCATGTCGTCGTGATTGGCTTTGTAGGCAATTCCGTGTTTGGATTCTTCATAAATTTCCTTCTGGGGATGGTCCGGACCCAGATGACATTTGCCGCAGTTTCCGGGCCGCCTGGCCTGCTCTTTAGAAAAAGAATGCCGAGAATGACAGGCGTTACAGGCGCCTTTGGAACCGTCCGGGTTGATGCGGCCGATACCCGAATTGGGCCAGCTTTTGCTGGAAAGCTTGTTGGGTGAGTCGGGATCGATTTCTACTTTAGCGCCATGGCAGCTTTCACAGCCTGTAATCGCTACGGGGTGGCCGCCGGCGACATGGGCAAGAAAGGCATCTTTCGACTGCAGTATTTCTCCGGCGTGAGCATGATAGGAATTTACTGTTTCTTCGGCTTCCTTCGGGTGACATTCGGCACAATCTTTAGGGGTGACGAGAGTGGCTATCAAGTTCCCGTGATGTTGGAAAGCATCAGCATCCCCCTCTTGGGCCTGGTGACAATCAAGACAGCCGATGTTTTCACTTCCGTGTTTCGAATTCTGCCATTGTTTATAGAGGGCGGGATTATCCTTTTCATGACACGTCCCGCAATTATCACCGGCGAATACCGGACCGCTCCATAAAAAAACTACAGCCGCCGCAAAAATCAATAGCTTTGCTTTTTTCATTCTTCCCTCCTTTGATACATTTGGATATAACATCCTTTTTTACCTCTATTTTTCCTATCCATATTTTATGGTATCAAAGGTTAGAATAAACAGGAAATATTTTTTTACATTCCCGTTATTAATCATTGAAGAGAACTCGTGCGCTTTCTTATTCTTTGCCGCCGGCCGTCTTAACAGGAGGATCAGTAAGTTCGGCCCGCAGGCGCGGCAGGCTTTCCGGGTAGTTTGCCTGCAGAAAGGCGATCATTTTTTCCCGGACCAGGCAGCGTAAATCCCAGGCAGTCGGCGAGTCGACAGCACTGACCAGGATTCGGATTATCATGGTTTTTTCGGTGGTATCCATTACCTGAACAACTTTGGCATTCTTGTCCCAAAGATCCGTTTCCTGCAGGATCCTGTCCAGCTCGGCCCTGATTTCATCAACAGGGGTGGTATAATCCAGGTAAAGGATGACGCTTCCCAGGATGCTGGCAGAGGTGCGGGTCCAATTCTGAAAGGGGTTGTCGACAAAATAGGAAATGGGCAGGACGAGCCGCCGCCAGTCCCAGATCTTGACCACCACATAGGTAAGGTTGATTTCCTCGATCCAGCCCCATTCATTTTCGACGATTACCGCGTCGCCCAAGCGGATAGGCAGGGTTATGGCAATCTGCAGACCGGTGAAAAAATTACCGATGGTTTTCTGGGCTGCCAGACCCAGGACGATTCCGACCACCCCGGCCGAGGCCAGAAGACTGACTCCCAGGGCCCTGATCTGCTCGAAGGTCATGAGAGCTGTGGCTATAGCTATCAACAGAATTACTGCGGAGATCACCCGGCGGACCACCCGTACCTGGGTATGGATCTGGCGGGCCGCAAGATTGTCGCCTTCCTCCATCTTATGGCGTTTTAAATAGAGGTCGGAGCTGAGGTGGACGGCCCGCAATACCAGCCAGGTCAGAAGTACAATAATGACGATAGCGTAACTTTTGTCCAGCCAGACATTATCCTCGAGCTTAAAAGGCAGGTGGTCCGCCATTATATAAAGGACTGTCAGAAGGACCAGGACCTGAATCGGGGCGTTCAGATTTTTGAAGAGGAGTATGAAAAAATTATCCGTCAGTTTCTGGAGGCGCAGCCGGACAAAACGCCGGAAGACATAAAACGCAATGACCAGAAAGACCATGGCGCCGATCACAATCAGATCCGCCAAGGTGAAAGAATTCAGCAAGCGGCCGGGATTCAGGCTGTCCATAATCTTCATTCCAGACCTTTGATTTTCTGGATGTCGTCCTCCCTGCCGATCATAATCAGAATATCATTTTCCTTGATCACGAAATCGGCATGGGGGACAGTAACTATTTTTTTGGCCTCCTGTTCTTTAACGGCAATAATATTTACCTGGTAACGGCTCCGCAGATTCAGTTTCTTAAGAGACTTGCCGATAAAGGGTGGAGGTGGCTCAATCTGGACGATGGTGAAGCCCTCTTCCATGGGAAGATAATCCAGAATATTGGGTTTGGTCAGCCGCAGGGCCAGACGGTGGGCCATATCCCGGCCCGGCCGGATGATCTCCGTGGCCCCGAGCTGCTCTAAAATCTCGGCGTGATCATCATCCTCTGCCTTGACTATAATCCGTTTGATTCCCATCTTGGCAAGATGAAAACAGATCAGGATACTGGATTTGATGTTTGAGCCCGTGCTGACAATGACGGCATCCATCTCGTCAAGGCCCAATCCCTGGAGAGTTTTCATGCAGGTGGCATCCTCCATGACAGCCGAGCCCGTAAAAGACTCCACCGACTGGATCCGGTCCTTGTTGTGATCGATGGCTACTACTTCGTTCCCCTTCTCATGGAGGAACTTGGTGACGTAGTAACCGAATTTTCCGTTGCCGATCACTGCAAAGCTTTTCATAGATTTCCTCCAGGTCAACCGATCATCATGTTTTCTTCCGCGTACTCGATACCTCTGGTTGTGCCGACTCCGGCCAGGATATAGGTGAAGGCCGGGACTCCGACCCGGCCGATAAGCATCAGGATAATGATCATTGTTTTGCCGAAGGCGGTCAGTTTCGTTGTTATCCCCATGGTAAGACCTACTGTGCCAAAGGCTGAGACGGTTTCAAATAAGTAACTCAGAAATCGGCGGTTTCCTCCCGCCCTCTCTCCGTGGGGATCAGTCAGCAGTATAAGAAAAACGACAAGGCCGATTATGGCAACTGAAAACAGGGTGACTGAGACGCTTTTCATGACCGTTTCCTGCGGGATGGTTCTTTTAAACAGATTGACACACTTAAGACGCCGGAGCCTGCTCCAGGAGAAAGCAGCCAGGACGGCCATGGTCGTGATCTTTATCCCCCCGGCACAGGAGCCGGGTCCGCCCCCCACCAGCATGAGGAACATCATGAAAAGCAGAGCCGCGGTATTAAGCGAGGCAATGTCAAGCGTGTTAAACCCGGCGGTCCGACAGGTCACCGACTGAAATAAAGCAGTCAGCAGGCTCTGCCCTGGTCCCAGTTCATGAACCATCGCTTGCTGGGAAATGAGAAGAACCAGGGTACCGGCTGCAACCAGGATTATACTGGCAAGAAGGACGGTTCTGGTCTGAATGGATATTTTCCATTTTTCGCGGTCTGTAAATCTGGCGTAGATTTCATAAATTACAGGAAAACCGATGCCCCCCAGAAAGATAAGAGCCATGATCGTGATATTGACGGTATAGGAGGCGCGCTCAGTAACGAAACTGTCTGCAAAAAGGGAGAATCCGGCGTTGCAGAAGGCCGAGATTGAATGGAACAGGGATAGATATGCCGCCTTGGGGAGAGAATAAGAGTTATCCCAGTAAAAAAAGAGGAAAAGTGCTCCCGCCAGTTCAGTTAAAACCGTAAATATCAGGATGGATCTGATCAGGGAGTAAATATCTTCCCGGGGCGCATGGCTGAAGACTTCCTGCATAGCCATGCGCTGCTTGAACATTAACCTCTTGCCGATAATCTGAAAAAGGACTACCGAAATGGTCATAATGCCCAGGGCACCGATCTGGATCAAAAAAAGGATCACGCCCTGACCGAACAAGGTGAAATAGCTTCCCGTATCCACCACTATCAGACCGGTGACACAGACGGACGATGTTGCCGTAAAAAGAGCGTCGATGAAGCTTATACTGCCGGAGACAGTGGACAAGGGCAGCATAAGCAGGCAGGTTCCCAGGATGATAGTCAGGATATAACTGAGTAATAGCAGAAAGGCGGGGTGCATTCTGCTTAGTATGCTGTGGAATTCGGCAGTCATTCATGCAGGCCTTTGATCGCTTCCCTGAACTTTACTTTATTAGGTCTTATAACATCTTTGCACATATCAGTTAGATAAACAACAGTATTGCGCAATTGTATCCTTCACTCCTCGTTTCACTTGCTTTGTCAAATAAGATAGGGGGCATGATAGAGGGGATGATTTCCGAATGTCAGGTGCGACATTTTGCCATACCTATACCTTTTTTTTATTTGGTACCATATCATATAAGACTGATGTAATCCGTTTGGAAATGGGGGCAAAGACACAAAAATTCTGTGCTCAAATCGATGGGTGCATACAAAAGTGGAGAGGAATTTGACGAAGGCAGAGGAAGCATAATTAGAAAAAAATGAAAAAGGAGGAAATAAGCCGATGAAAAGAAGAACCCTACTTAGACTGGCGATGGTTGGGATTTTTTGTCTGCTTTTTAACCCGCTATCGGCGACAGCTGACGACAAGGTAAAGAGCCTCGAGGAACTTATTGAACGGTATGATTCAAGTTCCTGCAAAGAATGCCATGAGGAAATTCACAATCAATGGGAGGGCACCTCGCATGCTCTCTCTGCTTTTGGCAGTGGCGGCGGCAGGACTGCCGCTACTTTTCGGACTGCTGTCGAAAGAGGCTGGAAATTGATGCCTCATTCAGGAGTAGAAAGCTATAAGGACATCCGTTCCAAACATATCATGGGTTGTGCCAAATGCCACTTGCCCCAGCTTGCTGAAGCCAATGAAGCAACAGTGCAGGAGTTCATGCAGACGGTATACGATTTTTATGAAGGGGACGATGAAGCAAGTGAGGTACTTCAACAGTTAAACATCAATTGCCTTATCTGCCACAACTACAAGGCGATAACTCATAAAATGATCGAGGGACAACCGCAACCCGACACCGTATATGGCTCTCAAGACGGTGAACATGACCACCCGGTCTATAGTAAGATGAAAAAAGGAGATATCATGAGTGAATCCCTTTTATGCGGTCAATGTCATGGTCTCGGTCCCAATCTGGAGTTCGAAAACCCCACGCAGTGCGCAACTCTTTATGGGAGCTACCTTTTTTCATACATCCCTGAAGGTGGCCAAGAAACCTGCCAGGAATGCCACATGCGTAAACATGGTCATGGCCACAATATAAAAGCTTATACCGATGAGACTATGTACCAAGCGGCCATTGATGTGGTGGTTGACACGCAAGGCTACTACTGGCGGAAAAACAAGGAAGACGGCGTGCTTCCGACCGGTGTCGTTCAGGTGGCAATCACCAATAAGGCCGGCCACGTAATCCCCGATGGCTGACCGACTCCAAACCGAGTGGTCCTGGAAGTGACCGCACAAACAAAAGATAAAGAGCAAGTCTTTAACGATTCCCGTATCTACATGCCATACCCGGGCCGCAATTGTGCCGGTGCCGAAATGGGACGCGGCCCGTATGAAAAATGCGGCCTGATCCGCGACACCGGCTTGGAACCGAACAGGCCGGTTCATGAAACATTTGAATTTACTTTCCCATATCATGAAGTGACAGAAGATGGTGAATTTGTTGACCGGGTACTCGATGCAAACCAGGTGGATGTGAACGTCAAGGTGTGGTACGTACCTTTCGGCAGTTTCAATGGCACCGAAGTTCTCTGGTATGAAGAGGCCAAAACTATTACCCTGCCGAAAGAATGGGTATGGAAGAAGTAAGGACCTTCTCTTCCGAGAGGACAACGGTAAAGGCCGGGACAAGCGCAGCTCAAAGGTGCCTTGTCCCGGGGCTCTTCACCAAATTATTGCCCGTGGAATAGAACGCCGTACCATGCTTGATGATGACGAAGATCGTGCTTTAAGGGTCAACGGGATCGATATTGATTTTATCGCCCAACGCGTGGCAGACCTTCTTGAAATTCCTGAGGAAGTGGTCTGGCAGGAGGGAAAATCTCAACATCTTGTTCGGGCACGTAGTTTATTGTGTTTTTGGGCAGTGCGCAGATTGGGTGAAATCATGACATCCTTGGCCCGGCGGCTGAATATATCAACAGTTGCAGTGAGCAAATCGGTTACTCGTGGAGCTGAGATCGCGGGAAGAGAGGGACTGAAACTGGTCGAAAGTTAATAAGTTAAGGGCGTCCCCCTCACTACGATCTCTTTGAAGGGGAAGCACTCTTTAACAATGCACGGCTGTTGAACGAGTATAGTAGATCACTGGCAAGGATTAAACGAAAGGCAGCCGATAACAAATATCCTGTTTGCGTACCATGGTCCTGGTCTTAAGGAAATCTCTCTGAGTTGTCCTGAGAATGTTGCACAGGCTTATGTTATTAATAAAGATACCAGGAGTTCAGGGAGATATTTGACCCCGAAACCATACTTTCACCAAGAGATATTATGGCCGGAATGCCACCATCCTGCAAAACCTGCTACAAAAAGCTGATGCCGTTCTGACGGAAACAGGCCCTGATTCTCGCCGATATCAGGCCATCCCGCAACGGTTGGCGCACCTTTGGCATCATTGTTATCCCCATGGCTGTTACCCTTGGTAATGCTTATTTGGTCGGCGCAACCACCACGAATGTCCCCTGGCCCCACGCCTTAATCGAGAAGCCGGTTTCTGACAAAAGCCGTCCCACCTCACAGGCACCGTAGAAAGTGGCCTCCCGGTAAAACACGCTTTCGGACTGATGGGCCAGGTAATCCTGGCCGAAGTGCTGTCTCTGTCGATGAAGCCTATCAATAGGCGGCCCTCCGCCTTGATCACCCGGTGCGCTTCAGCGAGCATCTTCACCGGGGAATGCGCAAAACAGATCACGGTCACTACCAGGGCGTGGTCGGAACTGCCGGCGGCGAAAGGCAGATCTTCGGGGGAAGACATTGTACCCCAGTGGCTCTTTAAGAAGGATAGATGTTTTCTCCTGAGACAATCAGGGGCCTTCCTGGTTGATTAAAATGCTCCGGGTCCACCAGGCTCTGGAGCAGGGGACTGTGAGACCTTCGGCCGGGAGATGGGAGAACTCCGGAAGAGACTGGAAAGCAACAAAAATAATGAGGAATAAAACCTGTCATCAGTGGAGAAACAGGAAAGGGACAGGCAGTATTTGACTATGCTGTCCCGGGGCTTCTATAATGTATATATGAATTGATAAGCAATAAATGACCAAGTGGCAAGTAAAGGCGCTATCATTAAGGAGGTGCGGTATGTCCCGACGCAGTATAATCACGGTTGACGCCAACGAGGCCTGTGCGGCCGTAGCCCACCGTTTAAGTGAAGTTATAGCCATTTATCCGATTACCCCCTCCTCATCCATGGGCGAACATGCCGACGAATGGTCGGTGCGGGGTCGTAAGAATATCTGGGGGACAGTTCCCCTGGTCCAGGAAATGCAGTCAGAGGCCGGCGTGGCCGGAGCTCTCCACGGCACTCTTCAGACCGGAGCCCTGGCCACCACCTTCACCGCCTCCCAGGGCCTTCTTCTCATGATCCCCAATATGTACAAGATCGCCGGAGAACTGAACTCTTTTGTCATGCATGTTACCGGCCGGACCGTGGCGACCCATGCCCTTTCCATTTTCGGTGACCATTCCGATGTCATGGCCTGCCGGCAGACCGGTTTTGCCATGCTCTGTTCCGGATCGGTACAGGAGGCCCAGGATCTGGCCCTGGTCGCCCACGGAGCCACCCTGGAATCCCGGGTGCCGTTTATGCATTTCTTCGACGGCTTTCGTACCTCCCATGAGATTAATAAGATCGAGGAGTTAAACGAAGAGGACTGCCGGCAGATGGTTAATGATGACAAGGTGCGCTCCCACAGACAGAGGGCCCTTAACCCCGACCGCCCGGTGATCAGGGGAACGGCTTATAACCCGGATGCGTATTTCCAGGCCCGGGAAGCAGTTAATCCTTATTACCGGCGCTGTCCGGAGCTGGTGCAGAAAGCCATGAACAAGCTGGAGGAACTCACCGGCCGGCAGTATCATCTGTTTGACTATTTCGGCGATCCGGAGGCGGAACAGGTCATGGTCATGATGGGTTCGGGAGCTGAAACCGCTCAGGAAACCGTAGAGTGGCTGAATCGGCAGGGTGAAAAGACAGGCCTGGTCAAGGTCCGTCTCTTCCGGCCTTTTTCCGTTCCTGATCTGGCCGCCGCTCTTCCGGAAACCACCCGGGCAATTGCCGTTCTCGACCGCACCGGAGAGCCGGGCTCCGTCGGTGATCCCCTTTATCTGGATGTGGTGGCCGCCCTTCAGGAGGCAAAGCAGCAGGGTCTCTCCCGGTTCAGGCAGGAACCCGTAGTAACAGGGGGCCGCTACGGCCTTTCTTCCAAAGAATTCACCCCTCCCATGGTCAAGGGGGTCTTTGACGAACTGCGGAAGGAGATCCCCAGGATCCACTTTACCATCGGGATCAATGATGATGTCAGTAACACTTCCCTTGATTATGACCCGGCCCTGGACATCGAGGCGGAGGATGTTATCAGGGCCGTGTTTTTCGGTCTGGGCTCGGACGGCACCGTGGGAGCCAATAAGAATTCCATCAAAATTATCGGCGAGGATACATCCAACTATGCCCAGGGCTATTTTGTCTACGATTCCAAAAAATCGGGCAGCGTGACCGTCTCCCATCTTCGTTTCGGCCCCCGGCCTATCCGATCCACCTATCTTATCAACCGGGCTGATTTCCTGGGCTGCCATCAGTTCAGTTTTCTGGAGCGGATTCCGGTTCTGGATTATGCCCGGGAGAACGCTGTCTTTCTCCTGAACGCCCCATATGAACCGGATGAAGTCTGGGAATATCTGCCCCGGGAAGTCCAGAAAGGGATTATTGACAAGAATCTCCGGTTCTATATGATCGACGCATACCGGGTGGCTGACAAGGCAGGAATGGGGGGACGGATAAATACTGTCATGCAGACCTGTTTCTTCGCCATTTCCGGTGTTCTTCCCCGGGAGGAAGCCATCACCCATATCAAGGAGGCGATCCGCAAAACATACGGCAAGAGAGGAGAGGAGATCATTCAGAAAAATTTCCAGGCGGTGGATGAGAGCCTGGAGAATCTGCATGAAATCAGGGTACCTGGATCGATAAGCTCGGAAATCCGGATGCGGCCAACAGTGCCGGACTATGCCCCGGAATTTGTCAGGAAACTGACAGCAGTTCTTATGGCCGGTCGAGGTGATTCTCTGCCGGTATCCTCTTTCCCGGTGGACGGCACCTGGCCCCTGGGCACCACAAAATGGGAAAAGCGCAATATCGCTCTGGAGATACCTGTCTGGGATCCGGAGGTCTGCATCCAGTGCGGAAGATGTTCCTTTGTCTGTCCCCATGCCACCATCCGCACCAAGGTCTACCAGCCTGATTTGCTGGAAGATGCGCCGGCCGATTTCAGATCGGCTGATGCCGGAGGTGAGTTCAAGGGTATGAAATACACGGTTCAGGTGGCTCCGGAAGATTGTACCGGCTGCCGGCTTTGTGTCATGGTCTGCCCAGGTAAGGACAAATCCAACCCCAGCCACAAGGCGATCAATATGCAGCCTCAGGCGGAATGGCGGGAGCAGGAGAAGGAATTCTACGGGTATTTCCTGAAGCTGCCGGAACCTGATCGGCGCGACCTGAAAATGAACGTCAAGAATTCCCAGCTCCTGGAACCCCTGTTCGAATATTCCGGTGCCTGCGGCGGCTGCGGGGAAACCCCGTATATCAAGCTCCTGACCCAGCTTTTCGGGGACAGAGCCCTTATTGCCAATGCCACCGGCTGTACCTCGATCTACGGCGGCAATTTGCCCACCACCCCGTACACCCTCAAGGAGGACGGCAGGGGGCCGGCCTGGTCCAATTCCCTGTTTGAGGATAATGCCGAATTCGGTTTCGGTTTCAGGCTTTCCCTTGACAAACATCAGGAGCAGGCCCGGGAACTTCTGCAGGAACTGGCCTCTCAGCTCGGCGATAACCTGGCCGGGGCAGTGCTCGAAGCAGATCAGACCACGGAAAAGGGCGTGGAAGAACAGAGGGAAAGAGTAAACCACCTCCGGCAGAAGCTCGCCGGTCTATATTCAGAGTCCGCCCGGCGGCTGGAAGCTCTTGCCGACTATCTGGTGAAAAAGGATGTCT
This sequence comes from Desulfurivibrionaceae bacterium, assembly GCA_046537975.1. GTDB lineage: Bacteria > Desulfobacterota > Desulfobulbia > Desulfobulbales > SURF-16 > JAWLDV01. The sequence continues at coordinate 7,098 of JBKHJR010000041.1, read as the reverse complement.
GGATTGTCGGCGGAGACGGCTGGGCCTATGATATCGGTTACGGCGGTCTGGATCATGTCCTGGCCATGGGCCGGGACGTCAATATCCTGGTGCTTGATACCGAGGTCTATTCCAACACCGGAGGGCAGCAGTCCAAGGCCACGCCTCTGGGAGCGGTGGCCAAGTTCGCCGCTGCAGGTAAGGCCCTTCCCAAGAAGGACCTGGGGATGATGGCCATGACCTACGGTTCCGTCTATGTAGGCCGGATTGCTTTCGGTGCCAACGGCAACCATACGGTAAAGGTCTTCCAGGAGGCGGAATCCTACCCGGGCACTTCGCTGATTATCGCCTATGCCCACTGTATCGGCCAGGGTTATGATCTGGCATATGGTGCTGACCAGCAGAAGAAGGCGGTGGATTCAGGGGCCTGGCCTCTCTACCGTTTCGACCCGCGGCGGCTCGAAGCCGGAGAAAACCCGCTGCAGCTTGACTCCGGATCACCCAGTATCGCACTGCGGGACTACATCTATAACGAAACCCGCTTTCGGATGCTCGAAAAGATCGATCCCGATCGTTTCAAATACCTTCTGAGTCAGGCCCAGGAAAGCGTTCAGCAGCGTTATGACCTTTATAAACAACTGGCCGGTCTGGAAGTGAAGAATTCAGCCCAGTCCGAAGCCGGGGCCTAAAGGAGGTACAACATGGATATGACAACCAGATATCTGGGACTGCCCCTTTCCAATCCCCTTATGCCCGGAGCCTCGCCCCTGGCCGACGATCAGGATAAGATCCGCCGGCTGGAAGATGCCGGAGCCGCTGCCATTGTCATGTATTCCCTGTTTGAGGAACAGATCGTCGCCGCCCAGGACCGGGCGGTCCGGGAGATCGACATGCCGGAGGAATCCTACCGGGAGGCTCTGACCTATATGGCCCGGACTGAGGATATCCAGCTGGGTCCGGAACTCTATCTGGAAAAGCTGGCCCGGATAAAAAAGCAGGTTGCCATTCCCGTGATCGGTTCACTCAACGGAATCAGTGAAGGAGGCTGGACCAGATATGCCGGACTCATTCAAGAGGCCGGAGCCGACGCACTGGAACTCAACATGTATTTTCTGGCTGCCGACCCGACAGTAAGCGCCGCGGAAATAGAAGAGCGGCTGCTGTCCGTGGTCAAAGCGGTGAAGGAGGAAGTTTCCATCCCGGTAGCCGTAAAACTTTCACCGTTTTTTACGGCATTACCTCATTTTGCCCGGAGGCTGGAAGAGGCCGGTGCCGACGGCCTCCTTCTCTTCAACCGGTTTTATCAACCGGATATTGATATTGAGGAACTGGAGCCGGTCAGCAAACTGCGGCTTTCCACCTCGGCGGAGCTCCTGCTGCGGCTGCGCTGGCTGGCCCTGATTTCCGGGAATGTACAGGCCTCCCTGGCTGTTACCGGAGGGGTTCACACTGCGGGCGATGCCGTGAAGGCGATCATGTCCGGAGCCCATGCCGTGCAGATGGTTTCGGCTCTTCTTAAAAACGGACCGGGATATCTGGCTGCAGTCAAAGAAGAATTGGAACAATGGCTGACAACCCACGAATACCATTCACTGGAACAGATGCGGGGCAGCATGAGCATCAGGCACACACCGGATACCTCGGCCCTGGAAAGGGTCAACTATCTCAGGGTACTGCAGGGGGGCCCGGCTTAAATATTGCGAATATTATCATACTGAAATGATTACTGAAACCGGCTGTCATGAGAAGAAGTATCATGTTGTCCGGGAAATGAGGCGAAATCGAAAAGAAATGATGAGGAATTGTAAAAATGAAAAACAGAATGGAGAAGTCCGAAGAAATCCTGGCTCAACTCCAGGGGCTCTATCAAACCGATCCGGACCGTTTTGAGAAATTGCGCAGCGAGCTGATCAGGCAGACTGTCGAATCCTTTCCGGCCGGGCACAAGGAACAGGCTTACCGCCTGCAATTTCAGCTTGATGCCCGGCTCAGGAAGTATAAGGATCCGGTAGTACGGATGAATAAGATGGTTGAAATATTCTGGCAGCAGTTCTGGCAGTTCAGAGAGGTCCTTAATAACCCGGACAGTACCATCAAGGCCCTGAAAGAGCAGAAGAAAGAAACCACGGTTATTCCTTTCCGGAAACGGCGGAAAGGGGGCCAGTTCTAACTTCTGAAAGCGAATAAAGGGGACAAATTTATTTTTTGCTCTTTTTTGGTCTTCCAGGGCCTCGGGTTAAAAATATATCTGTTCCTTTTTTCCCACCATGCTGGAAATCAATTGAGCCAGAAAGGAATTCCGGGCAACACCCCAGGTAAAGGCAACTGCTCTGTCATCCATTAATTTTTTCAGCATGGCAGAGGCCCGGCGGGCAATAGAACAGTGGAGGGCATAGGAGATATCCCGCCGGTCTTCACCTTTGGCCAGGAGGAAAGTCACCTCCGACTCGGCGAAAACGGCACACATACTGCTGATAGAGAGTTCATTCTCTGCCCTGGATGCCTCCTGGCCAAAAGATTCGATTTGATAGCCCAGACTTTCAGCCATGATTTCCAGGAATTTTCCGGTGCCTGCAGCGCAGCGGTCATTCATCTCAAACTTTAGAACCCGGCCGCTGCTATGCAGGGAAATTACCTTACTGTCCTGACCGCCGATATCAAGAATAGTCCCCAGATTGATTTTTCCTTCCAACAAATGGCGAACCCCGGCGGCATGGGCCTTTATTTCCGTCACTGTAGGACAGTCAAAATCAATTTCAAAAAGATTGCGGCTGTATTAAGACTTAAGTACTTCGGCAAAGGCTTCCACTCTGGTTTTCAGCTGTCCAATGTCTTCCAAGCTGTAAAAGGTGGACTTGATCAAGGCGTAAGTATTGCAGGGCAGGAGCTTCTCCACCTCTTTGCTTGGGACTATCCTAAGCCAGAAAGTCCAGTCCTCCGCTGGGGCCTTTCACAGTAACCTGAAGTCTGTTTTCAAAAAAACATAGCCCCAGAAAGGAGTTGATTTTTCTCTGAAATAGTGGAGACCCGGTTAAGTCATTGATAAATACAAGGACAGGAGGAAATCATGGATGTTCAACGTAGAAAATACGATCCGGAATATAAACGTAAGGCGGTCCAATTAGCTGAAGAACCAGGCTGATAGGTCCCAGAAGCAGCTGAAAGCCCGGGAATATCTAAAGATGTACTTGTACCGTTGGCAAGACACCGCCTTGCGACGAGAGAAAGTTTCGGAATCTATAAGCACAGTACTGTGAGCAGGGTGGTTCAGAGGGTGAAATCAGGATCGAAAAGTGATAAACTGCTGCCAAGAGAAATCGATAAAATCACGAAAAAGGCGGGCAAAAGTCAAAGGCGGACTTGCCCCCTTGTTAAAGGATTAATTTAATGACTCTGTTGTTTATGGGAGATTCTCTCATCGAGTATTTCAATTGGCAGGAAGGGTTTCCCGGTCATACTGTCGTAAATTTCGGCCTGGCTGGAGAGAGCGTGGAGGGGCTGCTTTCCCGGGTTCCCAGAGTCAAAAAGGCTTGCCCTCAGGCGGATGCGGTATTCATCATGTCCGGTATAAACAATATTGCCATGGGAGATGAGGACTTTGTTGACTCCTACCGAAGTATTCTCGACCAACTGTCTTACTTTTACCCGGATGCCAGTATCTTTATTCATTCCCTCCTGCCGACCGACACCATGTTTATTGCCAATGACTCGGTGCGCCGGGCCAATGACCGTCTCCGGAAACTGGCGGAGGAAACCGAGGTAAATTATCTCGATTTGCATGCCCGGTTCGTGGACGGCCGGGGAAAACCTGTCGCCGAGTACCTGAGCCCGGACGGCGTCCACCTGAGCAGGCAAGGCTATGAAGCGTGGTTATCCTTCCTCAAGGAACTTTCCTTTTATTAATCAACCCTGAGTTTTCTACAGAACCGGAACCACCTTTTACAGCTTCTTCTTTTCCCTACCCTCTTCTTCCGGGCCCTCCAGCTGGTAAAACCTGACCTTCCTGCTTCTGGGAAACTCCCTCTTGGCTATGGACTTGATCAGCTTGGGGAGTTCCTCCATGGTGACGGTAAAGTGGTTTGTCTCGTATCCTCTTTCCCGGACTGCCAGGGTACCGTCCTCCTGTTTGAGAATGGAGAGGCCGCGGTTTCTCTTATAGGTCAGAATCTCGATGCCGGCCGGAGGGGTCAGTTTTTTCAGCCTCCGGCCGGCCTGTTTGCTGATATTGTCGATATTAACCAGGGCCATAAGCAAGACCACTGACAGCCGCTTACATGTTGCCGATCACAGCCTGACCGAATTCGGAGCACTTAAGCTTGGTGGAGCCCTCTATCTGCCGGGCCAGGTCATAAGTCACCGTCTTGGCGGAAATTGTCTTCTCCAGGGCATTCTGAATCAGCACCGCAGCCTCATTCCAGCCCAGGTATTCCAAAAGCATTACTCCGGAAAGCAGAAGAGAGCCGGGATTAACCTTATCCTGGCCGGCATACTTGGGGGCGGTACCGTGGGTGGCCTCAAACAGAGCGTAGCCGTCGCCTATATTGGCGCCCGGAGCCATTCCCAGCCCCCCTACCTGAGCGGCCAGGGCATCCGAGATGTAATCACCGTTAAGGTTGGGCATGGCCAGGACGGAATACTCGTCAGGACGGAGGAGGATCTGCTGAAACATGGCATCGGCAATACGGTCCTTGATAACTATCTTGCCCTCAGGCTGACGGCCGTCATATTTGTCCCAGAGTTCATCCTCGGTGATGCATTTGTCGGCGAACTCATCTTTGACCAGTTCATATCCCCAGCTGCAAAAAGCCCCCTCGGTAAATTTCATGATATTGCCCTTGTGAACCAGGGTTACACTGGGCCTGTTATGCTCGATGGCATAGTAAACCGCCTTACGCACCAGGCGCTTGGTCCCGAAAGCGGAGATGGGCTTGATACCGATACCTGAATCAGCCCGGATATCACCGCCCAGGCCCTTAATGAAATCAATCAGCTTGGCAGCCTCATTGCTGCCGCTTTTATATTCAATCCCGGCATAGACATCCTCGGTGTTTTCCCGAAAAACAACCATATCCACCTTTTCCGGGACCTTCACCGGGGTAATCACTCCCTGATAGTAACGGACCGGACGGACGCAGGCATAAAGGTCAAGGACCTGGCGCAGGGTTACGTTAAGGCTGCGGATCCCCTCGCCAACCGGAGTAGTAAGCGGTCCTTTGATCGCCACCACATATTCGCTGATATTGTCCAGGGTGGCCTGGGGCAGCCATTCCCCGGTTTTATCTTTGGCTTTTTCTCCGGCCAGAACTTCCAGCCATTCTATCTTCCTGGTCCCGCTGTAGCTTTTCTCCACCGCAGCATCCAGGACATTGCGGGTAGCAGCCCAGATATCCGGGCCTATACCGTCACCTTCAATAAAAGGTACAACCGGTTTATCAGGCACATCAATCCCGCCATCACTGTTTATAGTAATCTTTTGACCAGTCACTTAATTACCTCCGTAAATATTCTTTGTTCTGAGTTTTCAGTTAATATATGCAAGATCAACCCTGCCTTATGATATCCAGCAGTTCATCCCTCTTCTCCTCCATCAAGGCATAATCCCCCCTGGTTTCCAGATTAAGGCGAACCAGGGGTTCGGTGTTGGATTTGCGGACATTGAAGCGCCAGTCGGCAAAGGTCATACTGAGACCGTCAATAAAATCCCTGCTGAGACAGGTACTGCTGTAGATCTCTTCCAGTTGGGAAAGCAAACGGTCCGGATCGGTCACCCGGTTATTAATCTCCCCGCTGACGGGATAGGCGGCCCGGCGCTCGGCAACCAGTTCGGACATCCTTTTCCCTTCCCGGCTCAGAAGTTCGGTAATCAGGAGCCAGGGGATCATCCCGGAATCGCAGTAGGAAAAATCCCGGAAGTAGTGATGGGCGCTCATCTCCCCGCCGTAAACCGCGTCTTCGGCCCGCATCACATCCTTGATAAAAGCATGGCCTGTCCGGCTCATCACCGGGATACCCCCGCCTTGCTCCACCAGGTCCCGGGTGTTCCAGATAAGGCGGGGATCATGAACGATTTTTTCTCCCGGACACTTAACCAGCATCAGCTGGGCCAGCAGGCCGACCAGGTAATAACTTTCCACAAACTCCCCGTTTTCGTCAAAGAAAAAGCAGCGGTCAAAGTCTCCGTCCCAGGCAATCCCCAGGTCAGCGCCGTTAACCAGCACCGCCTGTGAGGTAGCCTGACGGTTTTCCGGCAAGAGAGGATTGGGTACTCCGTTGGGGAAGGAACCGTCCGGCTCCTGCTGGATGCCGATAAACTCAAAGGGGAGCTTTTCCGTCAGCCTGTCCAGTACCGGTCCGGCACAGCCGTTGCCTGGATTAACCAGGATCCTGAGAGGAGACAGTTTTTCCCGGTTGATAAAACTTAAAAGATGATCGATATAGGCGGAGCGGGTATCACCTTTTGTCCGGACGCCCCTGGGATGTTTCCTTATCACCCGGCCCGAGGCTGCCAGCCTTTCAATCTCCCGCAGTCCGGTTTCCCCGCTTATGGGAACTCCGCCTCTTCTAACCAGCTTCATGCCGTTGTAGTCGGCAGGGTTGTGGCTGGCGGTGACGATTATGCCTCCATCGACGTCCAGGTGGGAGGAGGCGAAATAGATCTCTTCGGTTCCGGAAAGGCCCAGATCGACAATGTCCACCCCCCCGTCCCGTAAGCCCTCAGCCAGAGCTGAACACAGTTCCGGACCGCTGAGACGGATATCATGGCCCAGGACCATCCGGGAAGGCTGCAAAAAGGAAGCCACGGCCCGGCCAATCCGGCAGGCCAGATCACTGTCCAGTTCCCCGGGGACTTTGCCCCGGATATCGTAAGCCTTGAAACAGGGAATTAATTCAGACATTTTGCCGGTACAATAAAAAATCGGACAGTCCTGTAAACCGCCCGATCCTGGATAGCATTTCTATATGGTGAGCGAGGCGGGATTCGAACCCACGACCTTTGGCTCCGGAGGCCAACGCTCTATCCAGCTGAGCTACTCACCCACATAACAATAATCTTATTTTTTACCATGAAACTGATTCCGCGTAAAGATCTTTTCTCTCCAGGCCCGGCCGGCGTGATGC